>JBMOFG010000179.1:0-5017 GCA_049314415.1 Polymorphobacter sp. | reverse complement strand
GCAGGGCTATGGCCTGACCGAAACCAACGGCGTCGGCGCCGGCAATTTCCGTGATAATTATCTCGCCAAGCCAGCCTCGACCGGCCGCGCCTCGCCGCCGCTCGTAGAACTGCGCATCGACAATGGTGACGGCCCCGTCGGCGCCGGTCTGCCCGCCGGACAGGTTGGCGAGGTCTGCATCCGCTCGGCGTGCAATTGCCGTGGTTACTGGAACAAGCCCGAAGCGACGCTGGCGGCGTTCCCGGGCGATGGCTGGTTCCGCTCGGGCGACCTCGGTTACCTAGACGACGAAGGCTATCTGTTCATCGTCGACCGCAAGAAGGACATCATCATCCGCGGCGGCGAGAATATCAGCTGCCAGGAAGTTGAAGCCGCGCTCTACGCTCATCCGGCAGTCGCCGAAGCCAGCGTCTTTGGTTTGCCCGACGAACGGCTGGGGGAGATCGTCGGCGCCGTCGTCTATGCCAAGCCCGATGCCGAACTGGAGGGCGATGCGCTGCTCGATTTCGTCAAGCGCGACCTTGCCGTCTTCAAGGTCCCGGCGCGGCTCTGGATGAGCGCCGACCAGCTGCCCAAGCTCGGCTCGGGCAAGATTGATAAAGTCACGCTGCGGACGCAGTATCGTGCCATTCATGCAGGAAAGGCCTGATCCGATGTTCACGACCATGCTCGAAGGGACTGCCGAGGATTGGGGGCACATCGCCCGCGAACACGGCAAGCACCAGGTATCGGCCGCGCCGCGGCAGATCATGGAATCGTTGCGCCGGTTGGAAGCGATCGAAGTTGGCTTCGGCGCCAACCAGCTCGCGCACAGTCTGATGACCGCGACACTGGCGCGGCAGGATGGTGCGACGACCGAGGAAGTCGTGGCGGCGCTGTGCCACGACATCGGCAAGCTGATGAGCATTCCCAATCACGGTGCCATCGCTGCCGAGATTCTAAAGCCCTATGTCTCGGACGATCTTTACCACACGATCAAGTGGCACCAGGATTTCCAGGGCAAATATTATTACGAATATCTCGGCAAATCGGGCGATGCGCGCGATCGTTTCCGTGAAGAACCTTGGTTCGCTACCGCTGAAAAACTCGTCGACCGCTGGGATGCCCCCGCCTTCGACCCCAATTTCAAGGCCGACAGCCTTGAAAGCTTCGAAGCCGATATCATAAAGGTGTTCAGCAAGCCCAAGCACGCAATGTAACAGCAAGGCGCAACGTTGGCGACCGACCGGACAGGGCCTCCGGCAGCGGGTGCGATGACCCGCAGCCGGGGCGGAGAAGACGTGGCGATGGCGTACCGGCGTGGTTGGCGACGAAATCACCTCAGGTCATCGTTGCAGTCCCAATGCAGCAATGAAACAGCCCGCTTTCTTCCGGTTTGGCGCTGGCATTTCGAGCAGCCTATCGCCTGCGCGTAGTTTCAGCTGATCCCGGACGCGGTGTTTCGAACATTGGTTGCATTCCAAGCGTTTCGCCCGGTGTAACAGCGTCATTCGTTGCTTCGACGCAAAAAATCCGGCTACGCACGCGTAACCAGAAACTATTGTGGCGGGCGGTGGGCGGTGACCTCGATCTCGATCTTCATGGCCGGATCGATCAGATCGGCGAAGATCACCGTGGATGCCGGCGGGTTCGCCCCGAACGCGGCGCGCAATTGCGGCCAACAGGGTTCGAATTCGGCGCGATCGGGCAGATAATAGGTGACGCGCACGACATCGGCAAAGCTCGCCCCGGCTTCAGCGAGCGCGGCGGCGATGATCGCCAGTGCGTTGGTGCATTGGTCGGTGACGGTTGCGGGCAGCACACCATTTACCGGGTCGCGCCCGACGGTGCCGGCAACAAAGACGAAATCACCGCTGACGACAGCACGCGCATAGCCAACAAGAGTTTCCCAAGGCGCGCCCGAAAGGATGCTGCGCCTCATAACAATTCCGCGCCCGAAAGAATGCTGCGCCTCACGGTAGCGGGCTGGCAGGGGTGCGCGTTGCGGCGGCGTTCAGGGCCGGGCTGGTAGACACCAAGCCGTCAACCGAGGAGGCATCGCTGGCCATGCGGTCCATCATCGCGTCCGACAGGTCATCGGGTTCGGCAAAATTGGCGGCGACGGTGGTATTGTCGCCGCGCAAGCGCCGGCTGAGCACGTCGAAGCCGGTATCGAGCAATTCGGTGACATTATTGTCGCGCAGCATCCGGCTCGGCCCGCCGAGCACCACCGCGATCAGCCGCACGCCATCATGCGCTGCCGATGCAGCCAAGGTAAAACCGGCGGCATTGGTAAAGCCGGTCTTGATGCCATCGACGCCGATATTGCCTTTCAGCAGATGGTTATGGCTGGCGATCTGCTGCCCTTCATATTCAAAGCTCGCCTGGCTGAAGATCGGGTAACGCTTGGGAAAATCGCGGATCACGGCACGCGACAGCGTGGCGATATCGCGCGCCGTCGTCATATGCCCGACCGCCGGCAGCCCCGAAGCGTTGAGGAAGGTGGTGCGCGACATGCCAAGCCGGCGCGCCGTCTGCGTCATCCGCACGGCGAACTGGCTTTCGCTGCCCGAAATATACTCAGCGAGTGCGACGGCGAGATCATTGGCCGATTTGGTGGCAATGATGCCCATCGCTTCACGCACATTGATCTTGGCGCCGGGCCGCAATCCCAGTTTCGACGGCGGTTGGCGGGCGGCTGCCGAGGAAATGCGGATCATGTCGCTTTCGCGGATATTGCCGTCACGCAATTCTTCGAACGCCACATAAAGTGTCATCACCTTGGTGATCGAGGCCGGGTAGCGCGGGGCATCGGCCTGGCGCGCATACAGCACCTCGCCATTATCGCTGTTGATTAGGATCGCTGCATATTTGGGCACGGTGTAGAGGCTGGTGGCGGCGCCCGGCGCGGCGATGACCAGGGCGGCAAGCGCAAAAAACAGCCCCCGAGCAGCGAACGCCTTGATGCGCAATGCGGATCCCTCTTCACCCCGAAGTATACAGTATAATCCCGACGCGCGAATCTGCACAGAGGCTGCATGACTCGGTCTGTCGCTGCCCGGGTGCAATCTGTCGTGCTCCCGGGCACTGCGGCGCCATTGTCCCCATTGCGCCGCGGCGCGCGCCCTGCCAAAGCGGCTCGTCATGACGCCAGCGCAACTTTTCTGAATGAGCACCCCGGCTCAGCGGCGCACCTTTGCGATCATCTCGCATCCTGACGCCGGCAAGACGACCCTGACCGAAAAATTGCTGTTGTTCGGCGGCGCCATCCATGCCGCCGGCGAAGTACGGGCGCGTGGCCAGAACCGCCGCGCCCGGTCTGACTGGATGAAGATCGAACAGGCGCGCGGCATTTCGGTGACGTCGAGCGTGATGACCTTCGAGCGTAATCGCATCGTCTTCAACCTGCTCGACACACCGGGGCACGAGGATTTTTCGGAAGATACCTATCGCACCCTGACTGCGGTTGATTCGGCCGTAATGGTCATCGATGCGGCACGCGGCATCGAGGCGCAGACGCGCAAATTGTTTGAAGTCTGCCGGTTGCGCGACGTGCCGATCATCACCTTCATAAACAAGGTCGATCGCGAAGGTCGCGATCCCTTCGAACTGCTCGATGAAGTGTCGGACATGCTGGCCCTGGATGTCGCACCGCTCAACTGGCCGGCGGGCATGGGCGGCGAATTCAAGGGCCTGTACGATCTGCGCAGCCACAAATTCCTAAAGCCCGATGGTACCGGGACCAATGCGGCGGGCGAAACCGTGCAGACGAGCGGGCTCGATGATCCGTTGATCGACTCGCTGTGCGGCCCGATCGCGCAGCGGCTGCGCGACCAGGCCGAACTGGCGCTTGGAGGCTATGCCACGCTCGACGCCGAACTTTATCGCAAGGGCGCGCTGACGCCGGTGCTCTTCGGGTCGGCGCTGAAGGATTTCGGTGTCGAAGCGCTGATCGACGCGCTTGCCGAATTCGCGCCGAGCCCGCGCCCGCAACCGGCGCAGCGCAATGGCGAAGCCGTAGCCATCGACCCCGACGACCCGCAGGTTTCGGGCTTTGTCTTCAAGGTGCAGGCCAATATGAACCCGCAGCACCGCGACCGCATCGCTTTCCTGCGCATCGCCTCGGGCAAATTCCGGCGCGGCATGAAGCTGCGCCAGGTCGCCACCGGCAAGGCAATTGCGATCAATTCCCCCATCTTCTTTTTCGCGCAGGACCGCGAGATCGCCGATGAAGCCTTTGCCGGTGACATCATCGGCATTCCCAACCATGGCATACTGCGGGTAGGTGACAGCCTTGTCGAAAAGGAGGATGTCTCCTTTACCGGCATACCGAACTTTGCCCCCGAAATCCTGCGCCGTGTCCGGCTGGGTGACCCGACCAAGTCGAAACAGCTGCGCACCGCGCTGACCGATATGGCCGAAGAGGGCGTGACGCAATTGTTCAAGCCGGTGATCGGCAGCCAGTGGATTGTCGGGGTTGTCGGCCAGTTGCAGCTGGAGGTGCTGATTTCGCGGCTTGAAGCCGAATATCGGGTCGCTGCCAGCTTTGAAGCATCCCCTTATGAAACCGCCCGCTGGATTAGTGGGGACCCCGCCGAGGTGAAGCGCTTTATCGACGATAATCGTCCGGCAATGGCCGAAGACCGCGATGGAGCACCGGTGTTCATGGCGCGCGACAATTGGGAATTGAACTATGTCACCCAACGCGAGACCGCGATAAGGTTCAGCGCCACAAGGGAGCGCGCATGATCGAGGCGCCGGATCCGACTGCAACCGTCTCTGGCCTGCGGAGTCGCTGGCAACTGGTTCGGCCCTATATTGCTCCCGGCCTTGCCGTCTTTGTCGGGCTGGTCATCGCGCTGGTCATCTGGCTGACGCTGACGGCGCCGCTCGGCCGCGCACTCGAACCCGCCGAAAAGCCCTCGCTGGTAATCATTGACAGCGGCGGCCGGCCGATAGCCCGACGCGGTGATTACAAGGAAGAACCGGTCGAGATTGCCAAGTTGCCCAAATATGTCCCCGCGGCGCTGATCGCCAT
>JBMOFG010000178.1:0-5030 GCA_049314415.1 Polymorphobacter sp. | reverse complement strand
GCCGCCCGCGCCGCCGGCAAGTCGATATGATCGGTGCCGACACCATAATTGGCGAGCAGCTTCAACCGCCCCGCCGCACCTGCTGCCGACATCACCGCCGCATCGATGCGATCGGTCACCGTGGCGACCAGCACATCGCAGCGCCCGGCCGCCGCCGCCAGTTCATCCTGGCTGAAGGCGATGTCACCGAGGTTCAGCTCGACATCGAACAGTTCCGCCATGCGGGTTTCCACCGCTTGCGGCAGTCGCCGCGTGACGATGACCTTGGGACGAGGGCGAAGCGTGGTTCCAGACATACACAAAGGGTTGCCCCGAGCCGCCGGGTGCGTCAAGAGATCGGCGTGCGTAAATCAATCATCCCTGCCCTGTTTGCCGCCATCGCCGCCACCGCCACACCAGTCGGCGCGGCGCTTGAAGAACGCGCCGATGGCACAACGACCTATCCGGTGCCGCGCTTTGTTTCGCTCAAATCCAATTCGGCAATGCTGCGCTCCGGGCCAGATGACCGACGTTTCCCGATCCAGTGGGAGTATAAGCGTCGCGGGCTGCCGATGGAAATCATCCGCGAATATGGCATCTGGCGGCAGGTTCGCGACCCCGATGGCACGATCGGCTGGATGAACAAGTCGCTGCTTACCGGCGAACGCACTGGCTTTGTCACCGGCAGCATCCGCACATTATACACATCGCCCGACCTGCAATCCCGCGTCGCCTGGCGGATCGAACCCGGCACGGTGGTGACCATCACCCTGTGCGAAAATGTCTGGTGCCGCGTATCGAATGGCGGGCGTTCGGGCTATATCCTGCGCAACCAGATCTGGGGCACTTACCCGAACGAGGCGATTGCCGGCTGAATCAGCCGCGCTTGCGCAGCTTAATGACGCGGCCATCGGGCGCCTTCAGAAAAGCCGCGCCGGTCGCATCGAAGCTGACCATCGTCACCGCTGCCAAGGTGGCGAGAAATTTGCTCTCCAATTCCATCAGCGCCGGCGCACAGGCCATGCGTGTGCCGGCGAGCGGCCCGAGCGCGACGGCCGCGCCCTTCTGCTGCCAGCGCCCGTTGAACCGGTTGCAGCCCGAGACGCCCGACACGCGGCCGCCGCTCTGGTCACCAGGCTCGAACGTCATTTCAAGCCGGGCGTCGTCAATCACGCCGCCGCCGTTGAGATCCTCAACCTGCCACTGCCCGCCTGCGAACGACCCGGCAATGACCGGCATTTCACCCTTCACTAGGGCCACTTCCTTTGCGCAACCGGCGAGGACAAGTGCCGCTGCCACCATAAGAACCATGCGCATCCGCTTCAGCCTTTGTTCGCTGCCTTGAGCGTGTCACGGATTTCGGTCAGCAGCACTTCCGATGCTGTCAGAGCCGCCGCTGCGACGGGCGCGGCCGGCGCCGGCTTGGCCAGCTTGTTGGCGGCGCGCACCAGTTGGAAGATGACAAAAGCGATGATCAGGAAATTGACCAATATCGTCAGAAATTTACCATATCCGAAGATTGGGACGCCGGCCTTTTTCAGCGCGGCATAATCGGTCAACGCGCCAGTGTAGCCGGCCGGCACATCACCCAGCAGGATGAACTCGGACGAAAAATCCATGCCGCCGGTGAGCAGCCCGACGATCGGCATGATCAGGTCGTCGGTAAGCGACGTGACGATCGCACCAAAGGCGCCACCGATGATCACCGCCACCGCGAGATCGAGCACATTGCCGCGCATCACAAAGGCTTTGAATTCCTGAAACATATCCATCACCCCTTTTGCAATCACCGCATGTACACTATTTAAGGTTTTGACCAGATTTTGGGAAGGCCCGCCACTGCGAGCGCCCGTATGATGGCAACTGACGCTGTCTGTCCAAGGGGACCCTGTTCATGAAAATCAATGCTGCCCGCGCTGTCCTGATCACCGGCCTGGCGATCGGCCTGTCGGCCTGCGGGGTCAATTCGATCCCGACCAAGGAAGAAGCCGTCAAGGCCAAGTGGGGCGATGTCGAAAACCAGTATCAGCGCCGCGCCGACCTGATCCCGAATCTCGTCGCCAGCGTGAAGGGCGCCGCCGCGCAGGAACAGGGCACCCTGGTCGCCGTCACCGAGGCGCGCGCCGCCGCCAGCAAGATCTCGCTGACCACCGAACAGTTGCGCGATCCCGCAGCGCTGGAAGCCTATGGCGCCGCCCAGGCCCGGCTGACCTCCACGCTGATACCGCTGCGCCAGTTGCAGGAAGCCTATCCCGAGTTGAAGACCAACGAGAATTTCCTCCAGCTCCAGTCACAGCTCGAAGGCACCGAAAACCGCATCACCGTCGCACGTCGCGACTATAACGAGGCGGTGCAGAGCTATAACACCGAAATCCGCACCTTCCCGGCACTGATCGCTGCCAAGGTGATCTATGGCAGCCAGCCGATCGCGCCGTTCAAGGCGACGACGGTCAACGCCGAAACCGCGCCGGCCGTCGATTTCGCCAAGTGAAAAGGCCTCCGGCGGCCGGGGCCTGAGGCCCCGGACCCCCAATCGCCATGAAAACCGCATCACCAACCGGGAGCGCCCAGCGACTGGGTTCAAGGGGCCACAGGCCCCTTGCCGCCGGCGGCATCTTCCTCCTCCTCCTGCTCTGGTGCATCCCGGTGCTGGCCGCCCCCGCCTTCCCGCCACTGACCGGCCGCGTCACCGATGCCGCCGGGATCCTGCCGGCCGACACCATCGCCGCGCTCGATGCGCGGCTGAAGACGCTGGAAGACACCACGACGGTGCAGCTGGTGGTGGCGACGGTACCCGATCTCCAGGGTTATGAGATCGACGAATATGGCTATCAGCTCGGGCGTGCCTGGGGGATCGGGCAGAAGGGCCAGAACAATGGCGCCATCCTGCTCGTCGCCCCCAATGACCGCAAGGTGCGCATCGAGGTCGGTTATGGCCTCGAAGGCGTGCTCACCGATGCGCTGACCTCGCAGATCATTCGCCGCGACATCATCCCGCGCTTCAAAGCCGGCGACATGCCCGGCGGCGTGGTGGCGGGCAGCGACACACTGATCAAGCTGCTCGAACTGCCGCCCGCCGAACGTGCCGCCGCGGCGCAGGCCGCAGCGGCCGCAGCCAAGGACAGCGATGCCGGCGCCGGGTTGAGCGCGATCATCTGGCTGGTCATCATCATCGCCTGGGTGGTCTTTGCCGCGGCGCGCCAGAAACGCGGCCGCAGGGCAGGGCCAACGATTATCTGGGGCCCGGGCCTTGGCGGCTGGGGCGACAATGACCGTGGCGGTGGCGGCGGCTTCGGTGGTTTTGGCGGCGGTGGTGGCGGCTTTGGTGGTGGCGGCGGCGGCTTCGGCGGCGGCGGTTCGTCGGGGGGTTGGTAATGCTGTTCAGCGACAATGACCGCACCCGGATCAGCAGCGCCATCGCCGCGGCCGAAGCGACGACATCGGGTGAAATCGTCATCATCGTCGCGTCAGCACCCCAGCGTTACCCGGCGACAGCGCTGTCGGTGGCGGTGCTGGCCGGCCTTGGCCTGCCGCTGCTCGCCGTCATCGCCGGCTGGTCACCCGCCGATCTGTTCCCCGATTGGGTGCCGTCGATCCGGCCACCAGCACCCTGCGCGGTTTCGAAGCCTTCACGCTGGTGCAGACACTGATCTTCCTCGCCGTGCTGGCGCTGGTCTTCTTCACCGGGCTGGGGCGGCGCCTGACCCCCGACGGTCTGCGCCGTGACCGGGTGCACCGCGCCGCGCTGACCCAGTTCAAGGCGCGCGGCCTCGATGCGACGGCGGGACGGACGGGCGTGCTGATCTATGTCGACGAACCCGAACATATCGCCGAAGTGATCGCCGACACGGCGGTCTATGCCAAGGTCGATCCCGAGTTTTGGGGGGCGACGATCACCGCCTTGACCGATGGCATCAAGGCCGGCCGCCCGGCAGATGGCATGATCGCCGCCATCGGCCTCGCCGGCGGCGTGCTCGCCGCACATTTCCCGCCGGTCGCCAACGACATCAACGAGCTGGCCGATCATCTGATCGAGCTTTGAAAAGCGGTCCGCCTGCCAGCGATGGCAGGCGGACATTTTTTCAGGCCGCCGCGCTGGGCCGCGCCGCGGCGCGCTTGTGCCATTCGGGCAGCCAGGTCGCCGCCGCCGGCATTGGCTGGCCGACGCTGGCACCGAATTCGACAAAGGCAAGCAGCAGGATATCGGCCATCGAATAACGATCGCCGCATACAAAGCTGCGACCCTGCAGCTGGGCATCGAGCCACAGCAATTTTTCCTGGGCAATGGCCTTGAGTTCGGCGGCGGCCTCGAGGCTCACAAGCGTCATGCGCGGAGCAAACATCGCCCGGCCTTCGCTGGCGCGAAAGGCGTTGGCCATCGGTTCAAGGATGTAAAGGTCGATGCGGCGCGCCCACATGCGGGTTTCGGCACGTTCCTGCGGCGTGGCGCCGACGATGCGATTCGCACCAGGCTGTTCATCAAGATATTCGGCGATGGCGGTGATTTCGCTGATCACCGTACCGTCATCGAGCTGCAGCGCCGGCGTGCCGCCCGATGGCACCATCGCCAGATAGGCAGGCTGGCGATTTTCGGCCTTCATGATGTCGATGGTGACGGTTTCGATCGTCAGGCCCTGTTCGGCCAGCGCCATGCGCACGACGCGCGGGTTGGGACCAATCGAATCAAACAGCTTCATGACAATTCTCCCCGACCGCGCCTTGTGGCGGCTCGGGGCTGTCATGGCCAGCAACCGGGGGCGACGTCAATCGCGCCGTGCCCAGGCCGCCGGATTTTTGTCGGTCAGCGCGGCATGTACCGGCGGCGGCGGCGCTCGTCGTAACGATATTGGCGACCATCGCGTTCGTAATAATAGCGCTGACCGTTGCGGTCTTCGTAGCGATTGCGATCTTCGGTGACGATGCCGACGACGGCACCGGCAGCGGCGCCGATGGCGGCACCGGCGAGCACGTCACCGCCGGTGATGGCCCCGACGATGGCGCCGGCGGCGGCACCGATGCCGGCGCCCTTCAGCCCGCGCGAGGCTTGCTGG
>JBMOFG010000177.1:0-5036 GCA_049314415.1 Polymorphobacter sp. | reverse complement strand
CGGGCATGTGCCCCGAATCAGCGACGCTGCGTTCGACGATGCGCGCTGCCTGGGCGGCACCATCCTTGACAGCATAGGCGCTGGGCAGGCGGAACGGATCGAAGCCGTGGATGTTGCGCCCGGTCGGCAGGATTTCCGGCGCCCGCAAAATGTCGCCGCCCGATACCGGCCGGACATAGTTACCCGACAGCGCGCGGACGAGGCCATCGAGTTCGTGATTGGTCGCCAGCGCGGTGTTGAGGGCGGCGAGTTCCTTGAGCAGCGGCGAATCGACCTTGGCCGTCCCGGCAACGATCGCTTCGATCATGTCGCGCGGCACCACTTCCTCGCGCGCCGTGGCTACCGCGGCGAGCATGTCGATGCGTTCCTCGGGCGTCGCCGCCAGCCCCGCGACATGCAGCCCCTGCGGGATCAGTTCGCGCTCGATCTCGTAGATCTTGGCGGCCAACGCCGGAATGTCGCTGCCATCGAGGTCGAGCGCCATCGCCTGTTCCATGATGACGTCGGCAAGCGGCGCCATTTCATCGCTGCCCGGCTCGGCACTGCGCCAGCGTTCGACAGTGGCCTTCAGATCGGCCAGCCCCTTGTAAACCCCTGAATTAGTGAGCGCCGGGGTGAGATAGGACACCAGAGTCGCCGCCGAGCGCCGTTTGGCCAGCACGCCTTCCGACGGATTGTTAGCCGCATAGAGATAGATGTTGGGAAGATCGCCAATCAGCCGTTCGGGCCAGCAGCTTTCGGTCAGGCCGGTCTGCTTGCCGGGCATGAATTCGAGGCTGCCATGGGTACCGAAATGCAGCACGGCGTGCGCCTTGAAGTCATTCCGCAGCCAGCGATAGAACGCCATGAAGGCATGGGTCGGTGCGAATCGCCCTTCGAACAGCAGCCGCATCGGGTCGCCTTCATAGCCAAGCGCCGGCTGGATGCCGATGAAGACATTGCCGAACTGCGCACCCAGAATGAAAACCGACTGGCCATCGGCCTGGAACTTGCCCGGTGCCGGGCCCCATTCGGCTTCGATTTCCTTGAGATAAGGCTCGTTGGCGACAATGGTTTCGGCCGACACATGGGCGTGGACATTGGCTTCGGTGCCATAGCGGCCGGCGTTGCCATTGATGATGCGGGTGCGCACCTCGTCGGCAGTCTCCGGCACTTCGACATCATAGCCTTCGGATTTCAGCCGCTTGAGCGTCGCATGCAGCGATTCGAACACCGCGAGGAACTGCGCGGTACCGGCGGCGCCGCCCCCCGGCGGGAAGTTGAACAACACGATGCCGATGCGGCGCTCGGCTTCCTGCGAGCGGCGCAGCGCGACCATCTTCTCCATGCGTGCCGCCAGCGCTTCAGCGCGCTCCGGGCAGCTCTGCATGGCGCGCACGGCGCCGCCGACGGGCCAGGTGCAATGCCGCGAGCAGCCGGTGCACGCGGCGTCGCTGCCATCCGACCGCCCGCCGAAAACCATCGGCGTGGTGCCGCCGTCAAGCTCGGGAATGGCGATCATGATCGTCGATTCGAGCGGCAGCAGCCCCTGCTTGTTGGCGCCCCAGGCTTGGAGCGTCTGGAACTCGACCGGATGCGCGGCGATATAGGGGCGATCGAGCTTGGCCAGCGCCTCCTCGGCGGCCTTGGCATCGTTATAAGCGGGGCCCCCGACGAGGCTGAAGCCGGTCAGATTGACGACGGCATCCACCGTCGCCTTGCCGTCCTTCATGAACAATTCTTCGAGCACCGGCCGCGCGTCGAGCCCGCCGGCAAAGGCCGGAATGACGTTCAGCCCACGCGCTTCCATGGCGCGGATGACGCCATCATAATGATTGGCATCCTTGCCGAGCACATAGGAGCGAAGCAACAACAGGCCGACCGTACCACCTGGCGTGCGCTTCGTTGGCAGGTCGGACAGCCGCGAGCTGATCCGGTCGGGCATGTCGGGGTGATAGACGCCGACGTCGGGATATTCGCGCGGCGCTTCGGTCCTGGTGCCGCTGCGCAGCGCGGCGCGCGGCCCGGCGGCATAGCGATCGACCAGCGCGCGAACCATGGAGAAGGCGTTGTCGTCGCTGCCGGCAAGCCAGTATTGCAGCGTCAGGAAATAGGCGCGCACATCCTGCGCGGTGCCGGGCACGAATTTCAGCAGCTTGGGCAGGCGCCGCAGCACCGCCATCTGGGCGGCGCCACTGTTCGGCGCGCCTTCCTTCGATGATCCGCGCAGCTTCTTCAGCCAGCCGAGCGGGCCCTTGGGCGGGGCATCCATGCGATAATCGCCCATGCGGGTCAGCTTGACGATTTCCGACGCCGACATGAGGTTGACCATCGCGTCGCAGTCTTCCCGTCGGGCTTCGAGCGCCGGCTTGATGGCGCGGATCTGGTCTTCGAGGAAGATCATCGAAGTCAGGATGATATCACCCCGGGCAATGTCGGCGCGCGCGGCGTCGAGCTTATCCTGGCATTCCCAATCGGCGGCGGCATGAAAGCCGATCGAAATGCCTGGCTGTTCGCGTTCGAAACGCGCCCGCGCCCGTTCGATGGCACCCGAAAGATGGTTGTCGAGCGTAATGATGACCACGCGAACGGCGGGTCCGACACCTTTGGCAACAGGCATGTCAGCGCGCATAATGGGCCTTGGCTTCATAAAGCGTTTCGACACCGATCGCCGTCACGCCCTTTTCAGCAGCATAGCGCTCGGTATTTCGTTTCGCCTTGTTTCTGACGAAGAACGGGATCTTCATAAGTTCACGCGTGGCGTCCGCTGACCAGCCGGCAGATTCAACACTCGCCACGGTGGCGGTCGCTGAGGTGGGTGATTTTTCGTCGAGCGCAAACGCCGCGATCGGGACATGGGGCTCGCCTGCGGTTTCCGCGGCCGGAACTGCCAGTGGGGCCGCGCCCGGCCCGAGATGGCTGGGGCCATTGGCGTCGGAAAATTCGAAGTCGTCGCGAAACATCGTCAACAGATGCTCCTCCAGCCCCATTACCAACGGATGCACCCAGGTGTCGAAAATGACATTGGCGCCTTCGAAACCCATTTGCGGGCTGTGGCGTGCCGGAAAATCCTGGACATGGACGGGGGCGGAGATCACCGCGCACGGCAGGCGCAGCCGCTTGGCGATATGGCGTTCCATCTGGGTGCCGAGTACCAGTTCGCAATTGGCGGCGGCAATCGCGTCTTCAACAACGAGATAGTCATCGGTGATCAGCGGTTCGACGCCGTATTTCGCCGCCGCGGTGCGGATATCGCGGGCGAATTCACGGTTGTAGCAGCCGAGCCCGACGACCTGGAAACCGAGTTCCTCGCTGGCGATGCGCGCGGCCGCCACGGCATGGGTGGCATCGCCGAAGATGAAGACGCGCTTGCCGGTGAGATAGGTCGAATCGACCGAGCGCGACCACCATGGCATGCGGCCGGCATCGGGATCGACGGGCACCGGGATGCCGGCAACGCCGCAGACTTCGGCGATGAACTCGCGGGTGGCATTGACGCCGATCGGGACGGTTTTGGTGAATTTCTGGCCGAAACTCTTCTCGAGCCAGCGCGCCGCTTCATGGGCGATTTCGGGGTAGAGCACGACGTTGAAATCGGCCTCGCCCAGCCCGGCGATATCGGCAGGCGTCGAGCCCATTGGCGCGCAGACATGCACATCGATGCCAAGATCGGACAGCAGTCGCCGCACTTCGACGATATCGTCGCGATGGCGGAAACCGAGCGCGGTCGGCCCAAGCAGATTGGCCTTGAGACGACGACCCTCACGCCCCGGCGCCTTGCGGTCCTTATCGGCCAGCTGCCGGACGATCTGATAAAAGGTTTCAGCGGCGCCCCAATTTTCCTTGTGGCTATAGCTCGGCAGGTCGAGCGCGATGATCGGGCACGGCAGCCCCATGGTCAGCGCCATCCCGGCAGGATCATCCTGGATAAGCTCGGCCGTGCACGACGCGCCGACGATCATCGCCTGCGGCTTAAAGCGTTCATAGGCATCGCGTGCCGAGGCCTGAAAAAGCTCGGCGGTATCGGTGCCAAGGTCGCGCGCCTGAAAGGTCGTGTAGGTGACCGGCGGGCGCTCGCCGCGCCGCTCGATCATCGTGAACAGCAAGTCGGCGTAGGTATCGCCCTGCGGCGCGTGCAGCACATAGTGCAGCCCCTTCATACCGGTCGCCACCCGCATCGCCCCGACATGCGGCGGGCCTTCATAGGTCCAGACGGTCAATTGCATGGTCTACACCATCAACTTGTCGCGGCGGACCAGCGGCCGCGCGAACAATTCGGCGAGATCGCCCGCCTGTTCGAAGCCATGGACCGGCGAAAACACCAGCTCGATTGCCCATTTCGTCGACAGCCCTTCCCGCTCGAGCGGGTTGGCCAAACCAAGACCGCAGACAGTCAGGTCGGGCCGAGCGGCGCGCACCCGATCAAGTTGCTTGTCGACATCCTGGCCTTCAGAAATCTGCGTGCCTGGGGGCAAGGCAGCAATGTCATCGGCGAGATGGCTGCGGTGCAGATAGGGCGTGCCGACCTCGACCAGCGTCATGCCGAGTTCGGCCGACAGGAAGCGCGCCAGCGGAATTTCGAGCTGCGAATCGGGCATGAAGAAGATCGACTTGCCCGCCAGCCGCTCGGCGTGGTGCGCTAGCGCGCGCTTGGCGCGTTCGCGGCCCGGAGCAACGGTGGAGCGGAAGTGCATCTCGTCGATACCAAAGGCTTGCGCCGCCGCGTGCAGCCAGGCGGTGGTGCCTTCGGCGCCGAAAGGGAACATGGCGGGCAAATGCACCGCGCCGCGGGTTTCGAGCGCCCGCGCCGTATCGCCAAGGAACGGCTGCGCCAGCAGGAAACGCGTGCCAGGGCCGACGCCGGGCAGCTGCTTGGCCAGGCGCGGCGGCAGCGTTTCGACGCGTTTGATCCCCAATTCGGCGAACAGGCGGCGGAACTGGTCCTCGACGACATCGGGGAGCGAGCCGACGACGAGCAACTGTTCGACCGGATCCTCGCGCATTTCGGGGACGAGGGCGGCAAGGCAGGCGTCTTCCCCTTGTGTGAAGGTCGTCTC
>JBMOFG010000176.1:0-5042 GCA_049314415.1 Polymorphobacter sp. | reverse complement strand
CCCGATCACGCGCGATGAGCAGTCGGCGCCCGGGGCCGGCTGGTACCGCCACGCTTTAATGTGGCGGCTGGGGATCACCCGTTGAAATGCAGCTTGAGGCCCGGCCGCGGCCAGCGCGCCTTTGCCATCTTGCCGGTCGTCGACAGGCAGACCCACACGTCCATCATGTCAACACCGCCAAAGCAGATGTTGGTAGTGAGCAGATCGGGGAACGGAAAGAATTCCTGGGCCCCCGTCACCGGATCGACCGAGGTGATGCCGGGGCTTTCGATGAGCGTCGCCTGGGCGATATTGCCATTGGCCTCCATCGCGAGGCTGTCGAGATAGGTCTTGTTGGACCAAGTGGTGACAAAGCGCCCCGGCGCGGCGGCGAGCGGCGATGGCGCCACCGTGCCCGGCCCGGTGACATCGAACTCCAGAATCACCCGCCCGGCGGTGACGGCAGCATAGACCTTGCTGCCATCGGGCGACAGGCCGACACCGTTGAGATTGGGTCCATAGACGGCGCAGACGCACGAACTGCCATCGGCCTTGCCGTAGAACAACCCGCCCTTGGTCTCGTGGTGCGGGAAATGCTTGCCGAGATCGGTGAACCAGAAACCGCCCGCCGCATCGAACACGATGTCGTTGGGACCGGAAAGCGCAAGGCCATCATCGGTCTTGTCATACAGGCGCTTGACCGTGCCGGTGGCGATATCGACGCGCTCGATTCGGCCAGTGGTGTAATCATCGGCGGCATTGCCCGGCAGCACCAGGCCGTCCTGTTCATACCAGGCGAAACCTCCATTGTTGCAGACATAGATGGCGCCATCGGGGCCGATGGCGGCGCCATTCGGCCCGCCACCGGTGGTGGCGACGGTCGACAGGGTGCCATCGGGGGCGAGGCGGGTCAGCTTGCCGGCCTTGATCTCGACAAAGATGACGCTGCCATCGGCCATGGCAATCGGTCCCTCGGGAAACTGCAGGCCCTCGGCGACGATGCTGTGCGGATGCATTGGTGATTCTCCCCCATTTTATTTCGCCGCATCGTGGCGCGGAGCGACGGTCAACGCCAGTGCCGAAATGCACCTGCCACGGACCGCTTGCCGCATCGGACTCAACAGCGCGGCAACCGCGCCGATCGCGGCGCTTTTTAACCCCTTAGCCACCCCGAAGTCGGCTTTTTCGTCAGCCGCGCTTCCGGAATCGCCGTGCGCAGCTTGCCGGCAAAGCCGCGCAGGCACACTTCGCTTGTCCCTAACGGCCCCTGCGCATAGCTGCCCGATGCCATCCCGGCCTGAACCCGCGCCACCAGCGCCGTGTCTTCGGCATTGACCAGACGGTTGATCCGCCAGTTGAGATAGCGGGTCACCCGCATTTCGCGCCGGTCATCGGGCAGCGCATAGCTTATTTCGCGGATGACGGTTTCAGTCGCCGATACCGGCAGGAACTGCATGAAGTCGATCTGGTCGGGGTAGATGTCGAACGCCACATTGGGCCACAGCTTGAAATACAGCCAGCGGTCCTGCGCAGCTTTATCCAGATGCGCGACGGGCGGCCTGAACCGGTGATAGCCGCGCTCGCTCCAGGAAACCCCTGTTGCGCCGCTGCCCGGCGCCAGATCGCCCCACATCTTGTCGCAATGCGCGCCCGCTTCGATACCATAGCTGGTGCCGAACAAGCGCTTCAGCCCCGGGTGCGCGACCGGGATGTGAAGGCCGTCGGAATAATTATCGGCGATATTCTTCCAATTGACCGAGCGCGGCCGCAGCGTCACCCGCCCCAGCGCCCGCATGTCGGCAAAGCGATAGGGGCGGATTTCATCCTCATAGGGCGCCATCATCGCCGCAACCGACGGCCCGCCGGGCGCCAACCGCACGAAGATGAAGCCCTGCCAGACCTCGATTTCCACCCCTGCCAGGCCGTGGTCGGCCAACTGCAACCCTGGATATTCGCGCCGCCCCGGCACCCCGGTCAACACGCCATCAAGCCCATAAGTCCAAGCGTGATAAGGGCAGACGAATTTTCTGGCACAACCGCTGTTGCCATCGACCAGCCGCGAGCCGCGATGCCGGCAGACATTGGTGAAGGCGCGGCAATCGCCATTATCGCCGCGCACCACGATGATGCTCTCACTCAGATAGTCGAGTGTGTGCCAATCCCCCGGTGCCGCCACGTCGCTGGTGTGGCACACGACCTGCCAGGCCTGGCGCAGCACCCGCGCCTTTTCGGCTTCGAAGAATTCCGGGTCGTGATAGACCCAGCCCGGCAGGCTCAACCCCGCATCGGGGTCGCTGTCGGCAACGGCACGCAAGATCGAACTTTGGGCGCTCATTTGGCCAGTTCGGTGATCAGCGTGCGCCAGTGTACCAGCGCCGGGGCAATGGCGGCGACCGGGATCCGCTCGTCGAGGCCGTGGATGAATACATCCTCGCTGCGCATGAAAAGCCCCGACACGCCATAGGCGGGAATGCCGAGCGCGCGATAATAAACGCTGTCGCTGGCGCCGGCGTCCATCCCCGGTACCGGCCTGATGCCCGGATGCGCCGCCGCAACGGCCTTACCCACCGCCGCAACGACATCGGGCCGCAGCGGCGACGCCGGGGTCGACACCCATTCCTGCCCGGTTTTCACAACTACCGCAGGATCGGCGACGACGCGTTCGAGTTCGGCGCGCACGCTCGCGACGCTGGTGCCTGGAAAAATCCGGCAATTGACCGTCAACACTGCCTTTTGCGGCAGCGCATTGGGGGCATGGCCGCCGCTTACCTGGGTCGGCACGCAGGTGGTACCGATCTGGCCGATCAGCGCAGGCTCGGCACGCAAGATCGCGATTGCTGCGGCATCGGCCGGGTTGTCGACAAAGGCCAGCAGCGCCGCACCGACCTTGCCGCTCGTCTTGCGCCCGGTGTCGACGAGCGATTCCCGAGTGATTTCATTCAACTGCGGGGTAAAGCGATAGGCATCGATCTTCACTGTCGCCGCCGCCAATTGGCCCAGCGCATTGGGCATTGTCGGCCGGCTGCTGTGGCCGCCGGGGTTGGTGACGGTCAGCTGGTAATCAGCATAGGTCTTTTCGGCCGCCGATAATGTGTAATCCACTGCCTTGCCGCCGGCATCAAGTTCACCGCCGCCGCCATCGCTGTTGAGCAGAAAGGCGACCCCGGCGGCCTTTGCCTGCCTGGCCTGCAGTTCCGCCGTCACCCCGGCGGTTTCCTCATCGCCCGACAGAAACAGATGGACATCGCGGCCCGGCTGAAAGCCTTGTGATTTCAGCGCCACCAGCGTCGCAACGATCATCGATACATCGAACTTGTTGTCGCTGATGCCGCGTCCGAAGATGAAGTCACCATCCTGCGTGGCCACGAACGGATCGCGCACCCAGTCCTTAGGGTCGGCCTCGACGACATCCATGTGCCCGGCAAGCGCGATCGCAGCGCCCTTGCCCTTGCCCCGCCAGGTCAGGTGCAGATTGGCGGTCTCTCCCACCGGTTCGATGGCGATGTCGCCGGCGGCAAAGCCACCCGCCACCAGCACCGATTGCAGATAGGCGGCATAAGCCGGCACCTTGCCGCGCCCCAGCACCGTATCGAACCCGACGCCCCGCATCAGGATCGCCTTTGCTTCCTTGGCGTCGCCGGGGGCAGCCAGTGCAGGGGCAGGCGCCAGGCTGATCAACAGGCTGATCAACAGGCTGGTCAAAGGGGCGGGGGCGGCGGATACAGGGTTCATCCCCGGTCTTTAGCGGTTTTTTATGCTGTACCAAAGCCCGTTAACCGACCGGCGACGTCCCCACCCATCAAAAAGTCACTTGACCCGCGCGCGCTGTCGCCGGAACGATGCCGGCGATGAAAAACAATCGCCTGACCCGTTACATTATTATCGCGCTGATCGCGGGCATCGCCACCGGCTATGCCATCAACGTGTCGGTCGATGCCGCGGCGGCCAAACAAGCCGCCTATTATTTCTCGATCGTCACCGGGGTTTTCCTGCAGCTGATCAAGATGATCATCGCGCCGCTGGTGCTGTCGACGCTGACCGTCGGAGTCGCGCACATGGGCAGTGGCGGGGCTGTCGGCCGTACCTTTGCGCGCACGCTGGCGTGGTTCGTCACTGCGTCGATCGTGTCGCTGTCGTTGGGTATATTGATGGTCAATCTGCTCGCCCCCGGCGTCGGGGTCGGGCTGCCGCTGCCGCCAGCCGATGCAGCAACCGGGCTAGCAAAGAAGGTTTTCGACCTCAAGGAGTTCATCCTCCACATCTTTCCCAAATCGATCTTCGAAGCGATGGCGACCAACGAAGTCCTGCAGATCGTCGTTTTTTCGCTGTTCGCCGGGATCGGTCTCATCGCCATTGGGGACACCGGCAAGCCGATCACCCGCGGGCTCGACGCGCTGATGCACCTGATGCTCACTGTCACCGGCTATGTCATGAAGGTGGCGCCATTCGCGGTATTTGCCGCCGTCGCTTCCTCGATCGCGGTCGAAGGGCTTGGTATCCTCATCGTCTTCGGCAAATTCATTGGCGGCTTCTACCTGGCGCTTGCCCTGCTGTGGGTGGTTCTGCTCGGCGCCGGGGCGGCAGTGATCGGGGTTCCCCAGATCGGGCGACTGGTGCGCGATATCCGCGAACCCTTTCTCATCACCTTTGCCACCGCATCCTCCGAAGCTGCCTACCCCAAAATGCTCGAATCGCTCGAACGCTTCGGCGTGCCCAACCGCATCGCCAGCTTCGTGCTGCCGTTGGGCTACAGCTTCAACCTCGACGGCTCGATGATGTATTGCGCTTTCGCCAGTATCTTCATCGCCCAAGCCTATGGCATCGACCTGACGCTGACGCAGGAAATCTTCATGCTCGGGCTGTTGATGATTACCTCGAAGGGCATTGCCGGGGTACCGCGCGCGTCGCTCGTCGTCATTGCCGCCACCTTGCCCTATTTCGACATTCCCGAAGCCGGCCTGCTGCTCATCCTTGCCGTCGATCATTTTCTCGACATGGGGCGCAGTGCCACCAACGTCATCGGCAATGCGGTGGCGACGGCAGTGATCGCCAAATGGGACACG
>JBMOFG010000175.1:0-5048 GCA_049314415.1 Polymorphobacter sp. | reverse complement strand
CACCACAGTGGCGCGCATGCGATAGGCGCTGCCGGCGGACACCACCACCGCCACACCCTCGAACGCGTGTTGGTTGCCAAAGGCCGACATCCCGATAAAGCCTTCGCTGCCAATCTGCCGGATCTCAGCGACGTGGGCGTTGTGCAGCACGAAATTCAGCGCAACCAGGGCGTCGATCGGGAAGTAAACATAGGTCTCGGTATCCAGTGTCTGCCCCTTTTTGAGACGGACCTTGGTGCCCAGATATGTCTGTCGCGGTTCACTGTCACCAAGCGCGCGATCAAGGAATCGATTCCTCGATGTCGCTCCATCCACCGCCAAATCGCTCATTCAGTGTCCAATTCATGTAGTTGGAGATATATTCACCACCGTAATTGTCAACAAGCTTGTGCGGCAAAATTTCGCGACGCCATGTTGATGCGCGGGAAAGGCGCGAACCGCCGCTAACTCTGGGGCTGGCAGGTTACCGGCGGGCATTATCCGGCCACCTTCGGGCGACGCCCAATGCAGATCACCGCAAAACAGCACATTTGGCTTCGTTTCCCTGTCTACCGCGGTACAAAAATCGTTCGGATGAACCGCATGGCGCTCGCGAAGCGTGTCTCTCGCTCTGCCGGGTCGCCACCCAGCGCTGGCGGTGTAATGACGACAGGGTATAATCTTGACTCGACCGCCCGAACAATTTCTTTGCTGTCCAGTGCCAATGCATTACAAATCGCTCGCGTAAAACCTAACAATTTTGGCCGTCCAAGAATTTTATGAAATGCACCTGCCTCAATATGAATGATTTGGTCTGACGAAATGGCGGTGATGGCAGACAATTGTGCAACTGTGATGTTTTGGTTAATTCGAGCTTGCTGTATGCGCTGGCCAATATCTGACAATGAAGAAATCTGATTTTCATTTTTAACCGCCATATGCATACTCAACGATTAAAACTGTTGGGAAACTTATCGTGTCGGCAAGGCAATGCAACCGGATCTGCCCAATTTGGGTAAATGGATCTGGCGGGTTGTGCGATTATGCGGACAGGGTGTCGTCAGGCATGTTCTTTATATATTTTTCTAATAAAATCAATTTTTTAACCAAAAACACCCGTAATTCATACGAATAATCATCAGGCCCCGTTTGCGCTGGGACAACAAATCCGCCTTTGGTTTTTTCGATAAGTCGTTTCTCTGCCATTATTTTCATTTTCCGACGGGTGGTTTCCCTGCTCATGCCAAGGCGGGTCTGAACAAATTTTACACTGACGGGCAGTCTTTCGCCAACAGGAAGCGCATTTTTTTCGCCCCCAAAATTCCGGGCAAGATAGGCGTTATTTCGCATTTCTCGGACATTTTCCGACGCAACTAAAGAAAGTATCGCAACTTCATCAGGAGACATTTGATATTTTTCTGCGCAGAAACACATGACTTCGGAAATGAACTCCGTTGTAAAGGAGGTTATATACCTCGACTGGGCGTCTTCCATGCGCACGCTCCCCATAGCACGCTCCCCGTAGGTTGCTGCGATGGTTCCGGAAAACGCGGCAGCGTGTCAAGCTATCCGCGGATTGAAGGGCGGACGGGAATGGACACGACGAGAATGCGCAGCAGCGCGGGCCGGGTCTTCGGAACAGGCCGGCTCCCTGCGTAAGAAAGTTCGCTTTAATTCACGAAAACAGGGTGGATAAGCAGTATAAATTTCCCTAATGCGTTGCCATGGCGCGGGGTCTAAGTGTGGAACAGCGGATGGTGCCGGTCGCAAAGGCCATGGACCGGGCGCCCGGCGCGTCGACTCATGCGAGGCAAATGCGGTGATGGCCAACCAGTTCCACCTTGCCGACCTGTTCGAAACGGTTGCGGTTACGGTTCCAGACCGGCTGGCGATCATCTCGGGTTCCACCAGATTGACCTATGCCCAGCTCGACGCGCGCAGCAGCCGCCTCGCGGCAGGGCTCGCCGCGCATGGGGTGGAGCGCGGCGACAAAATCGGTCTTTATCTCGGCAACGGGCCAGCCTTTCTTGAAGCCTTTATCGCGGCCTGCAAGCTTGGCGCGGTGCCGTTCAATGTCAATTACCGCTACCGCGCCGATGAACTACGGTATCTTTTCAGCAATGCCGACAGCGCCTGCATTGTTCATGGCGCCGAATTCTCGCCGGTGATCCGGGCGGTGCGCAACGACCTGCCCTTGCTGAAGCTAACGGTCGCGGCCGCAGATGGATCGGGGGCCGATATCGCCGGCTCGGTCGATTATGCCAGCCTGCTCGGGCAAGCGCCGGCCGGCCCATGGCCGCGCGAGGAAACCGATATCATCCTCAGTTATACCGGCGGCACCACCGGCATGCCCAAGGGCGTGATGTGGCCGCACCGCGCCTTTCTGTTCGCCTGCGCCGGCGGTGCCGGCTATTTCAACCCGGCCGGCCCGGTGGTAATCCCTGAAGACATCGCCGACCGCGCCGCCACCGGTTATCCGCTCAAATTGTTTCCGCTGGCGCCGCTGATGCACATGGCCGCCGCCTGGGCGGTCTGGTCGGCGCTGCTCAACGGTCTCACCATCATTCTTGACGAGGCGCGTTCGTTCGATCCGGTGCGCGTGCTCGACATTGCCGAGCGCGAGGGCGCCAATCTGATCCAATTTGTCGGCGATGCGATGGCAACCCCGCTTCGCGACGCGTTGCGCGCCCATCCGGGTCGCTGGAATCTGGCGGCGGTCATGAACCTGGGGTCGGGCGGGGCGGTGTTTTCACAGCATTTGAAGGATGATCTGAAAATATTGGTGCCCTCCGCCAGCATTACCGACGGGATGGGATCGTCGGAAACCGGCATTTCGGGGATGGCCGAAAAAAGCGCTGATGGCCTGATGCGACTGGCGGCAAGCGATAATCAGCAGGTGATCACCAATGGCCGTATCGCCGCAGTCGGGGAAACCGGCTTCATTGCGCGATCGGGCAATACGCCGGTCGGCTATTACAATGATCCGGAAAAAACCGCCGAAACCTTCCAGATGCTGGCCGGCCGGCTCTGGGCGGTCTCGGGCGATGCCGGCCGGCTCGATGATGATGGCTTCATCACCATGTTCGGGCGCGGCTCGACCTGCATCAATACCGGCGGTGAAAAAGTCTTTCCCGAAGAGGTGGAGGAAGCCCTGCGCGCGCATCCGGCGATCTTCGATGCCGTTGTCGCCGGCCAGGCCGACAGCCGCTGGGGCGAACGCGTGATCGCGATCGTCTCGCGCCGTCCCGGCCAACCTGAGCCGCAACTGGCGGCTATGCAGCAATTCCTGGGCAGCCGATTGGCCGGCTACAAACTGCCGCGCGCGCTGGTTGATGTCGATGAAGTCAGGCGGTCGCCCGCCGGCAAGCAGGATTATCGCTGGGCCAAGGACATGGCAGCGACAGCGGGTCAGTCGGTGTTGGCCGACCCGAGCGAAGCCTGAAGCTCACGCCAGTAGCGCCTCGTACTTTCGGTCAGCGCGAACAGATCGTGGTTGGCCTTATCGGTGGCGGTCAGCAATCGCCGGGAATCGCGCTGCACCCAGCCCTTGGCGATCAGTATCTCGAGCTTGCGACGTACCGTTTCGCGCGGGATGTCGCTGTAATCCGTGATTGATTGCTGGTTGATCGCAGCTGGTACGACATCGCCGACCACGCCGTGCAGAAACGCGTCATGGCTCATCTGGTCGGGCGCGTTGCGGGCGGGAAAGGTGCGCTCGCCAATGATGGTGAGGACGAGAAACAGGTCGAGATCGCCATCGAAAGCGCGCCGGCATTCGAGCAGGTGGCGAGTCAGCGCCGCGACGTTACGCGCGTGCAGCTTGCCGAAATTCGTGTCGATGGACGGGTCGTTCACACGCGCCTCCGGCGCCCCGCAGTCGTCTGCGCGGGCGCCGCTGCGAGACTAGCATGGCTGCGAAGCGTCGCGCCATGGCCGAATTGGGCGTCAGGGTTCCACGATGGCGAAGTCGAGCTTGGGCTGTTCCAGCATGCCGACCAGCTGGTTGATTGGCGCCCCATCCCCTTCAAGCCGGGCCTGCTTGGCCGCGACCATGGCCGCAAGCGGCACCTTGCCGAACAGGATGCCGAGCAGAACCGGCTTGGGAGCCGACAGCGTGGGGGCGCCAGGCACCGTCTCACCGGCTTCGCTGACCAGCACGGCGTTGGCCAGCGACACGGCAAAGCGGTTGCCACTGGCGGTGTCGACAAGGTTGAAGGCCAGTGCGGCAGTGCCGGCCTTTTCAGGCACCAGCGTCGTTTCGAGCAGGCTGAGGAAGTCACCCAGCGGCGTTGCAGCGAGCAGATAGCTCGGGCCGCTCTCGGGCACGGTATCGGCATGGCCCTGGCGCACTTCGCGGGCGCCGGTCAGGTAAATGTTCCGCCAAATCGCGCTTTCGGCCTGATAGCCGAGTTGTTCGTAACTGTCGGCCAGCCACTTGCGCGTCGGTGCGTCGGATGGGTCGGCGAACACGCCATTCTGGGCCAGATCGGCGGACCAGCGGTAATTGCCGGCGGCAAAAGCCACACCGATCTGCTTGTGCAGCGCCTTTTTCCCGCCAAGCGCGCGAACGAGCAGTTTGGCCCTTTCGACCGCAGGCCATGGATTGAGATTGGCCGGCACGCCGTCATACCAGCCCATGTAGCGATCATAGACGGCCTTGGCATTGTGGCTGACGGTCCCGTAGAATTCGCGTGTCGACCAGTCCGCGCGCAGCGTCGCCGGCAGTTTGAGACCTTCGGCAATCTCCGCCGGGGTTTGGCCCAGGTTCATCCGCCGCACCGATTGGTCGTGGATATATTTATAGGCGTCGCGCTGATGGCCGAGATAGGTCTGGATGGCCGGGTTGCCGAAGCGCGGCCAGTGGTGCGAAGTGAACAACACATCGGCCTGATTGCCCCACAAGCGCTGGGTTTCGGTCAGATAACCTGCCCATGCCTTGGCATCGCGTACCTTGGCACCGCGCAGGGTCTGGACATTGTGGAGCGACGAGGTTGTGGTCTCGGCGGTGCACAGCGCCTTCAATGACGGTATCCAGAAATTGAATTCCGCGGGGGCTTCGGCGCCGGGGG
>JBMOFG010000174.1:0-5069 GCA_049314415.1 Polymorphobacter sp. | reverse complement strand
GGCGGCAAGGTGTCGGCGGATTTCGGCATCGCTCATGTCGGCATCGATCCAGTCGACATCGCCACGTGGCGTCATCACGCCGCGCACCCGCCGGTCGGCAAGGCGCATGATGCCCGAGATCATCTGGCGCTCGCTTTCCTCGATGACGCCGGCGGTCTCGGCCTCCTGCACAACGCTGCGCAATTCTTCCTCCGTCACCCGATTGTCGCCGTCGCGTACCTGGCCGAGCAATTTGAACACTGCCGCACTAGACCAGTCGAGCGCCCAGACGGCCGGGGTGGCAACCCGGCTGACGATTTTCATGATCGGCGCCACGAACGACGCCAGCTTTTCCGGGGAGCGCAACGCGAATTGCTTGGGGACCAGTTCGCCGATGATCAGCGAAAGGTAGGTGGTCAGCACGATAACGACCGCAAAGCCGATCTCTTCGGCCAACGCCGGTTCGAATCGGAACCAGCGGCTCAACCGCTGACCAACCGGCAGTGCCAGCGTTGCTCCGGAATAGGCGCCATTGACGATGCCGACAAGCGTGATGCCGATCTGCACGGATGACAGAAAGCTGCCGGGGTTTTCGGCCAGCTCCAGTGCCGATCGAGCGCCGCGATGCCCCGCCGTCGCCAAGCCGCGCAGGCGTGGCCGTCGTGAAGAAACGATCGCCATCTCCGACATGGCGAAGAAACCGTTGAGCAGGATGAGTGCCATGATGATGGCGGTATCCAACCAGGGGAAAGGCTGCATCGGCTCCAAAGGGCAGCGCGGGGCTTTGCTGCCCGCTCGCTGACTCCATAGAGGCAAAGTGGTGCAAAGCGAAGGGGGCTTGCGTTGCCGTTCATCGGCCGCTCAGCCACTGGCGTTATAATCGTATCGGTTTTGCTGCGCGTGTCGGATGAAAGCGGCAATCGATCAACGGGAGGCTTTGCATGGCTATCAAGACCAAGTTCACCCTGGCCGTTCTTGCTGGCACGCTGGTGCTGACCGGCTGTGTCACCGATCCTGAAACTGGGCAGACCGGCATTTCGCGCTCGGGCGGCGGCGCGCTTGCCGGCGCCGGCGCCGGTGCCTTGCTAGGGGCATTGCTGGGCGGGCGTAATAATCGTGCTGAAGTCTTGATCGGCACCGGCATCGGCGCGATCGCCGGTGCTTCGATCGGCGGCTATATGGACAAGCAGGAACGCGAGCTCCGCGCCCGCACCGCCAACACGGGCATTGAAGTCGAACGCAAGGGCGACGAGATCAATCTCAAACTGCCTTCGGGCATCAGCTTCGATTTCAATTCTGCTGCGGTGAAGCCCGAATTCCGCCCGGCGCTCGACCAGATCGCGCAGACGCTGGCATCATATCAATCGACCTTTGTCGACATCTCGGGCCATACCGATTCGATCGGTTCGGACGTAGTCAACCAGCGCCTGTCGGAACAGCGCGCCAAGGTCGTGGCCGATTATCTGGATTATAAGGGTGTCAACCCAGCGCGCAGAGCTGCCCGTGGCTATGGCAAGAGCTTCCCGATCGCATCGAACGATACCGAGCAAGGCCGCGCCGAGAACCGCCGCGTCGAAATCAAGCTGTCACCGGTGACCCAGCAGGATTATAATGTCGAAGGGCAACCGGATAGCCAGCCGCCGCGCCCTCGCCAGCCGGTGCGGCCAGGCGCTCCGGGCTGAGGCTTCGCGCTGATGTCCTTGCGGGGCGTCAGCGCTTACGCCCGCAATAGCGCTCCCAGTTTGCCGGCTGCCGCGACCACACTGGCCGACACCGCTTCGATCTCGGCGTCGGTCAGCGACTTGTCGGTGGGTTGCAGCGTGACCTCGATGGCGAGGCTGACCTTGCCGGTCCCGAGCCGTTCGCCGGCGAAGCGATCAAACAGCCGCACACCGCTGATCAGCACCTTGTCTGCGCTGGCGGCGGCGCGCAGCAGCGCATCGGCGGCGAGGCTTTCATCCGCAACAAAGGCAAAATCGCGGGTCAGCGCCTGCAGCGCCGGCGGGGCAAAGACGCCGCGACCCTTGCGGCCGCGTACAGGGGGCAGGGCGTCGAGATAGACTTCGACCGCCGCGACCGCGCCCTTGACGCCAAAGGCCGCCAGCGTCGCTGGATGTACCAGGCCGAAATCGGCGAGCGCCACTTTGCCGAGCACCAGTCGTCCAGCGCGGCCGGGGTGCCACCAGCCATGGGCAGGGGCGGCAACAGTCAAGCGATCGACCGGCGCGCCAGCGGCAGCGAGCGCGGCCAACGCTTCGGCCTTGGCATCATAGGCATCGAACGCGGTGGCACCGCCGCTGCGCCAATCGCGAGCGCGGGCTTCGCCGGCCATCAGCAGCGCCAGCGTCGGATGCTCGCCATCGGAATGGTAGCGCTGGCCGATTTCAAACAAGCGTACCGTCGGTTGGCCGCGATCGGCGTTGCGCTTGGCCGCCGCCAGCAGCCCGGGCAGCAGCGAAGGCCGCATCGCTGCCATGTCTGCCGAAATCGGATTGGCAAGCGTCCAGGCAGCGCCGCCAAAGGCTGCCGCCTCGGCCGGTGGCAGGAAGCTCCACGTCACGGCTTCGTTAAACCCAAGCGCCGCGGTGCTGCGGCGCAGCTTGCGCTCAAGCTTTTGCGCCGGCGTGGCAGTCGGCTTGGCGACTCCTTCGTCACGCGGAAGTGGCGTTGCCGGTACGCGGTCGAGGCCATGGATTCGGACGACTTCCTCGACCAGGTCGGCTTCGCCGTCGACATCGCGGCGCCACGTCGGCACCCTCACCTGCCATGGCAAACCCCGCGTAAGGCCAAAGCCCAGCCGCGTCAGAATTGCAGCCTGTTCGTCTTCGGCAACGTCGATACCGGCCAACCCGGTGACGCGCGCGGGGCGATAGGCGACCGTCTTGATCGCCAGCGACGGCGCACCGGCGCGGGTGATCTCACTCGCCGTACCACCGCACAGTTCGAGCACGAGGTGCGTCGCCACGGCGAGGCCGTCATCCAGAAACGCCGGATCGACCCCGCGTTCGAAGCGCGACCGCGCATCGCTGGTCAGCAACAATTTCTGGCCGGTGCGGGCGATGCCATCAGGATCGAAATAGGCGCATTCGATCAGCACATCGCGGGTGGTTTCGGCACAGCCCGAGGCCATGCCGCCCATGATCCCGCCAATATCGTGGACTTCATCGTCATCGGTGATGACGGTCATCGTTGCGTCGACGCCATAGGTTTTGCCGTTGAGCGCCAGCACCTGTTCGCCGTCGCGCGCCTTGCGGGCAACGAGTGCGCCCGACAGCTTGGCGCGGTCATAAACGTGCAGCGGGCGACCGAGATCGAACATGATGAAATTGGTGATGTCGACCAGCGCCGAAATCGGTTTCTGGCCGATGGCTTTCAGCTTTTGCTGCAGCCACGCGGGTGACGGCCCGTTGGTAACGCCCGAGACCGTGCAGGCGAAGAACGCCGGGCAGCCTGCCGGATCATCGGTGCGCACGTCTGGCCCGGCGCCGCTGCGCGCGACGTCGAAACCCGCCACGCGATAGGCCTCGGCCAGCGGCTTGAGCCGGCCCATCCCCAGCGCCGCCAGGTCGCGCGCGATGCCGCGCACGCCCATGCAATCCTGGCGGTTCGGCGTGATCGCCACGTCGAACACCGGGTCGCCGATACCGGCATAATCGACATAGCGCGCTCCCACCGGCGCATCGCCAGGCAATTCGATGATGCCGTCATGTTCTTCCGACAGCTCGAGTTCGCGCATCGAGCACATCATGCCACGCGATTCGACACCGCGGATGGCGGCGACCTTCAACGTGATGCCACTGCCGGGCACGAACGTCCCCGGCGCGCCGAACACGCCCTTCATGCCGGCGCGGGCATTGGGGGCGCCGCAGACGACCTGCAAGGGTTCACCGCTGCCGGTCGAAACCGAGAGCACTTGCAACTTGTCGGCCTGGGGGTGGCGCTCCGCCGTCAGCACTTCGGCGATGGTGAAGGCGGCGAGCTTGGCTGCCGGATCGTCGATGCCATCGACTTCGAGGCCGAGCGAAGTGAGGGCAGTGGAAATCGCCTCGACACCCGCATCGGTGTCGAGATGCTCCTTGAGCCAAGAAAGGGTGAACTTCATGCGCCGACTCCCCCGGAGAGCGTGGGCACATCAAAGGCCGAAAAGCCGTGATGCTTTAACCAGCGCAGATCGGCATCGAAGAAGGGCCGCAAATCGTTCATGCCATATTTGAGCATCGCCAGCCGGTCGATGCCGCAGCCGAAGGCAAAGCCCTGATATTCATCGGGGTCGAGCCCGCAGGCGCTGATGACGCGCGGGTGGACCATGCCACTGCCGAGCACTTCGAGCCATTTGTCGACATCGCCCGCCGCCGCCGGCTTGCCGGTCTTCGACGAATAGCCGACATCGACTTCGACCGACGGCTCGGTGAAGGGGAAATAGCTTGGGCGGAAGCGCAAGGTTACGTCATCGACCTCGAAAAACGCCTTGATGAAGGTCTCCAGCGTCCAGCGCAGGTTGGCGAGGGTGACATGCTTGTCGATGACCAGCCCTTCGACCTGGTGGAACATAGGCGTGTGGGTGGCATCCGAATCGCTGCGATAGACGCGGCCTGGTGCGATAATGCGGATCGGCGGCTTCTGCGTCATCATCGTGCGGATCTGCACCGGCGAAGTATGCGTCCTGAGCAGCATTTTGCCGCCGCCGGGAGCATTCTGCGGAAAATAGAAGGTATCGTGCATCGCCCGCGCTGGGTGTGTTTCGGGAATGTTGAGCGCGCTGAAATTATGCCAGTCGTCCTCGATCTCCGGCCCCGTCGCCACGGCGAACCCCAGGTCGGCGAAAATCTCCGCCAGTTCGTCCATTACCTGTGAAACCGGGTGGATGCTGCCGATAAGTGCTGGCGCGACCGGCAGCGTCATGTCCTGTCGCTCGGCAACCAGCCGCGCGTTGAGCGCTGCGGTTTCAAGCTCGGACTTGCGCGCCGACAGCGCCGCCGTCACCGCTTCACGCAGGCCGTTGAGCCGCGGCCCTTCGGCGCTGCGCTGCTCGGGCGTCATGCCGCCCAGCGTCTTCAACAGCGCGGTAACCCTTCCGGACTTGCCCATGA
>JBMOFG010000173.1:0-5070 GCA_049314415.1 Polymorphobacter sp. | reverse complement strand
CATGTTGAACTTACGATACTGGTTCTTGATGAAGCCTTGTGGCCCGGCGACGATCATCGCGCCGAGCGCGTTGGTGCCCATGATATGGCTGTTGTCGTAGACTTCGATGCGCTGCGGCGGGCTATCGATGTCGAACAGATCAGCAAGTTCGAGCAGTAGTTTCGTCTGCGTCGTTGCTTCGGCCTGGCGGCGTTCGAGCGCTTCGGTGGCGTTGCGGCGCGCCTGGTCGATCAGCTTGCGGTTGGGTCCGCGCTGCGGCGCTTTGACCCCGACACGGTGCCTGGCCTTTTCCGACAGCGCATCGGCGAGCAGCGCGCTTTCCGCCAGCGGCCGGTCGAGCAGCAGTTCGCGCGGCGGCGGCAGTTCCTCGTAAAGCTGGCCGAGGAAGGCGAGCAGCACTTCGTCGTCCTCCACCCCTTCGGTATGTGCTGGGAAGAAAGCGCGGTGGCCCCAGTTCTGACCACCCCGTATGAAGAAGACCTGGATGCAGGTGACCCCGCCGTGCACCGCCAGCGCGACGATATCGGCATCGCTCGCCGAGCCTTCGGCATTTATCGCCTGACTGCCCTGGATAAAGGTGAGGGCGCGCAGCCGGTCGCGCAGCACCGCGGCGATCTCGAAATCCATCGCTTCGGCCGCCGCTGTCATCGCCGTTCCGAGCTTCTTTTGGGCGTCCTGAGTGCGGCCCGACAGGAAGGCGCGGGCATCCTCGACCAGTTCAGCATAGGCATCGGGGCTGATGCGGTCGACACATGGCGCCGAACAGCGCTTGATCTGGTGGAGCAGGCACGGTCGGGTGCGGTTGGCAAAGAAACTGTCGCTGCACGAACGCAGCAGAAACACCTTCTGCAGGGCGTTCAGGGTCTGGTTGACCGCGCCGGCGCTGGCGAAGGGGCCGTAGTAACTCGCCTTGCCGATGCGCGCACCGCGATGCTTGCCGATACGCGCAAAGCCATGGTCCTCGCGCAGCACGATGAAAGGGAAGCTTTTGTCGTCGCGCAGTAACACATTGTAGGGTGGGCGATAGCGCTTGATAAGCTGGGCTTCGAGCAGCAGCGCCTCGGCTTCGCTATTGGTCGTGACGATGGTCATGTCGCGGGTCTGCGAAACCATGCGTTGCAGGCGGCGCGACAGCCGGCTGACCTGGACATAATTGCCAACGCGGTTTTTCAGCGACTTCGCCTTGCCGATATAGAGCACATCGCCGCCGGCATCGGTCATTCGGTAGACGCCGGGGCGCAGCGGAAGGGTGGCGAGCACGTTGCGGATGGCGGCAACACCGCGATCAAGATCGGGCACATCCTTGCCCTGCACCATGAAGGTGGCTGTTTCTTCCGAAAAACGATCGACGGGCGGGGACATTGCCGGCTGATTTAGGCGCGGTGGCAGGGCAGGGCAATCGCGCTGCTGCCCGGGCGTACCAAAATCGTCATGCCCGTTTACAGCAGCGGCTTCGGTGCCGATTATCTGCTGGGCGGTCTGCGCCGAACCGCCATGACTTTTTGTCGCCGAGCCGCAGGCTTGCGATGCCCGTTTACGAGTTGTAACCCCGGCCACCATGAAAATGTTCCGTAACCAGACCGCCATCGTCACCGGTGGCGCCAAACGCATCGGCGCGGCGCTGGTGCGCGCGCTGGCCGATGACGGCTGGCATGTCGTCATCCATTGTCACCAGTCGCGTGCCGAGGCCGAGGCGCTGGCGGCCGAGATCGGCCATGCCACGGTAGTGGTGGGTGATCTGGCCGATCCGCGCATCGGTCACATCATCGCCGCCGCCGCCGCCGGCCTGCCGCCGCTCGGCCTGCTGGTCAATTCGGCGTCACGCTTTGTCTATGACCGATTCGATGATTTCGGCGTGGATGATTTCGACACTCACATGGCGGTCAATCTGCGCGCGCCGGCGTTGATCATCCGGGCCTTTGCCGCGGCGGTGGCGGATTGCGCCGATCCGGCACTGTTGACTGGCGCCGACCCGGCGCTGGTCGTCAATCTGCTCGATGCCAAGCTCGAAGCGCTTAATGCCGATTACTTCACTTATACATTGTCCAAGATCGGCCTCGACGGGCTGACCGAGCTGACGGCGCGCGCTTATGCGCCGCTGCTGCGTTGCGTTGCCATCGCGCCGGCGGTGACGCTGGTCAGCGGGCCGCAGAGCCGCGAGAATTTCGAAGCGGTGCACGGGCTCAATCCGCTGCGGCGTGGTGTCGCTGTCGCCGAAATCGTCGCGGCGCTGCGCTTCATCATTGCCACACCGACGTTCAACGCCCAGACGATCACGCTTGATGGTGGCCAACGCCTGCTCGGCCTCCCGCGTGATGTTGCTTACATGGTGGACAAATGACCGATATCCTTTTCATCGACCCATTGCTTGCCAACCCGGCCCTGATGGGGCTCGTGCCCGTGGCGCTGGCTCCGCAGACACGCAAGATCATGCTTGAGGATTTCGACCTGCCCGTCGACATTGGCTTTCATGCGTTCGAGATCGGCACCCCGCAGCGTCTGCGGGTCAACATCGAAGTCTGGCTGACCGCTGCTGCCTTTCCGCAATGCGATACTGTCGAGCGGGCGTGGGACTATGACACGCTGCGCTCCTCGGTGCTGGCACTGGTCGAGCACCGGCGCTTCAACCTGCAGGAGACCGTGGCGCATGAAATCTATGCGCTGGTCGCAGCGCGCCAGGGTGTGACGGCGCTGCGCGTGTCGACCCGCAAGCCCGATATCTATCCCGATTGTGGCGCAGTCGGCGTGGAGATGGCCAGTTTCTGACCGGCGGCATCCGGGGTAGCATTCAGGGCGTCGTGGTGCGTCCGCATGAACCCAGCGCGGCGATCGCGGCATGCCAGTCGCCAGCCAGCGCCGGATCAGCACCACCTGCCGCCATCGGTAACTGCGCCGGCAGGAAACACGCCAGCCGATAGCGCAGGAGCGTATCGGGTTTGACGACCATCGCCGATTCATCAATGACATCGCCGCGTGCCATGGCGATGCGGCGTGCTTGCCCCGGGCGGGTTGTCACGACCATCGTGAGCCCCTTGCCATCGGCGGCGGTGAGGAAGAACTGGCTTTCGCTCTCGCCCGGCACCGTGCCTTCAGCGCGAAAGCCGTTGGCGACACCGGTAATGATCGGCACCGTGCCCGACCGCGCCTCGGTGGCCAGGGTGCGGGTTCTTGCCTCGGTCACGGGGTCAAATGGTTGCTGGGCCCTGCCGCTGACCAGCCGCGTTTTCCCATCGGCGACCGGCATCGAGATCCAGGCGATGATGGTGCTGCCCTTGGGTTTAGGCGGCTTGCCCCGGGCATCGGTCGGCGCATCCCACAGCCAAGACAGGCTGGCCGGAATGGCGCCCGGTGCGACGATCGCGGCATCGACTGCGGCGGTGATCAACAGACGCGCCCGACCGGGCTTGAGTCCTGGTGACGCCTTGTCGGCAATGCGTTCAGTGCCGGTGATGGTCGCGCGCACGATGACCGGGGCCGCCAGCGTCAAGTCGGCGAGATCAGCGTGCGATAGCGGGGGCGAGGCGGGCGCCACCGGCAGGGCCGCTGCCGGCGAGGCTGCTGATGGCAGGAGAATGGCAAGAATCGCGGCCAGTGCGGCGGTGATCAGGGGCAAAGCGCGCGGGAAAAACATAAAACCAGTCTACGCCGAGCGCGTCGTAACCGCAATTGACACGAAAATGTCATCAAGTCGGGTTGTCACGGACACGGAGATGCGGTTCGAGGCGTTTGCCGGCAACAAATGAATCATTCGGGCGAGACAGCCATCCTGCCGCTTTTTCGGCACAAAGCTGTTGCGGCTTCACCCTTGATGCGGTTAAGGCTGTCGCGGAGAGGGATTGCCGTAAGGCGGAAGGGGAGCTGATGCACCCGGCAGTCCCACATTTTGGTGAGAGGGAGTTTCGCAGCGCCCATGGCATACGCTGAGGAGAAGATAAGCACCAACCGGATGGTTGCATTAGGCCTTGTTGGCATTTTGCACGTCGGGCTTGGTTATGCTTTTGTCACCGGGCTGGCGCTGAAAGCCGTTAAGGCGATCGTGAACCCGCTCGAATCCGTCAACATCAAGGACGAAGCGCCGCCGCCGGACGAACCGCCGCCGCCGCCGCCCAAGGACATCGAGATTCCGCCTTTTGTGCCGCCGCCGGAAGTTTCTGTGCAATCAGAGGCTGCGCCGACGATAACTGTGCAGCAGACACAGCCACAGCCGGAACCACCGCGCTTCACGCCACCGACGCCGTCACCCGCGCCAGCCCGCGCACCGCCGACGCCGGCGACGCCGAAGGGTCGTGGCAATTCGATCAGCGAAGACGATTATCCCGATGCCTCGCGCCGTGCCGAGGAACAGGGCGTCACCCGCGTGTCCTACACTATTGATCCGACGGGCAAGGTTTCTGCCTGCTCCGTCACGCAGTCGAGCGGTTCGCCCCGTCTTGATGAAGCGACCTGCAAGATCATCATGCGCCGTTTCCGCTTCAACCCGGCAACGCGTGATGGTCAGCCGGTGTCGGATACCAAGACGCAGCCGGTTCGCTGGCAGTTGCGGGATGCTCGCTAAGGGGTGATTACCGGCCGGCAATCTGCCTTCGGGCGGAGCGTCGCAACCGGGGTGTTGAAACTAGTTCCAAGCTACTCAAAACGATCGCCGAGATCGAACAATCGAGGGAAGATTACAATGGAAACCGTCGCAGTCGAAAATCCTTATGGCCTCGCGGCCGCGCTTGAACAGGGTGGTATCATTGCCCAGTCTGTTTTCGCTATCCTGGTCATCATGTCGCTGGGTTCGTGGTTCATCATCATCACCAAGTTCATTGATCAGCGGAAGGTGATGACCGAATCAGGCGAACTCGAAAAGAAGTTCTGGACTGCAACCGATCTCAAGACTGGCGCGTCGAAGCTCGAAAAAAACTCGCCGTTCCGTCAGATCGTCGATGACGCGCTGCGCGCTTCGGACCATCATGAAGGTCGCCTGACCGACAAGATCGACCAGCACGAATGGGTGACGATGGCACTCAACCGTTCGACCAATGCCGTCACTTCGAAGCTGCAGGGCGGCCTCGCCTTCCTCGCTTC
>JBMOFG010000172.1:0-5090 GCA_049314415.1 Polymorphobacter sp. | reverse complement strand
TGGTGAAGGTCAGGCACAGGGTGGCGTGCGGCGGCGTGCCCTGCAGCAGCAACCGCAGTACCCGGGCGGAGAGCACCTGCGTCTTGCCGGTGCCCGCCGATGCCGCCACCCAGGCATGCGCCTGCGGCTCGGCGGCGCTCGCCTGTTCGGGCTTCAATGGATCGAGGCTGCGCACGGCCGTCATTTCACCAGCACCAGCCGCTTGGGCCGGTCCTGCCATTCCGCCACCCGGGCGAGATGGTCATAATCGGTCCAGCCATAGCCCGGCACGCGCTTGGCGACGAAGGGCGCATCACCGAGCAGCAGCGCATCGGTTTCGGCGATGGCGACGGCGACCGCCTTGTCGGCATTTTCGGCCGCCGGCAGCGGCGTCTTGCCGCGCAAGGGGTCGGTGATCTCGCCTCGCTTGCTGCCGCCGCTGAGTTTCCAATAGGCGAGCGCGGCCGGCGCGCCTGCAAATATCGCACCGGTGCGGGTGGCAAGCAGGCCGCGCGCCGCCATCGCCATCAACAGCCCCAATTGATTGGCCAGCCCGTCGCGCACCGCGGTCGGCCCCGGCACCCGCCCGGTCTTGTAGTCGATGATCGTCAGGCCGCCATCGCCGCTGCGGTCGATACGGTCGGCGCGGCCCTTCAGTGTGATGCCGTTGGGCAGCAGCCATTCGCCGCCGGCTTCGGCGAGCATCCGCGTCTGGCCGTCAACATCAGCGGCGATTATCTGCTCGCCGGCCCAGTCAATAGCGCGGCGCGCGCGCGGCCCCCACAGCGCGCGCAGCAGCGGGAAGTGCGAGCCTTCGCTGGCCAGCATTTCTTCGGTAAATTGCCGCAGCTGTTCGGCGCTGCCAGGGCCGCTGTTGACCCAGCGTTCGAGCACTTCATGGATGCGGTTGCCGCGCGTCGCCGCGGTCGGATCCTGGTCGAGCGGATCGAGCGGCTTCAGCCCGAGCACTTCGCGCGCGTAAAAGGCGAAGGGATCGGTGACCAAGGTATCGATCTGCGTCACCGAAATGCGGCGCGGCCGGGTCGCGGCGGGCGGCGCCGGGCGCGGTGGGCAGCCGGGCACCGGGGCGGCACGCGAATCGATGCCGCGCGCCAGCGCCAGCAGTTGGTCATCATGGCGCAGCCCGCCGCTATAGGCCTGGAGGCGCAGCCAGAAACGCGAGGCGACCAGCGGCGCGCTGGCATCACGCCGGGCGCGGGTCAGCAGCACATCGGCCGCGCCCAGGCCGCCTACGAAATCATGCGCCGCCAGCCCGGTTGCACGCGCCAGGCCGGGCAGGCCAAGCGTGGTGCGGATGGCGGGCGCCGCCCAAGGATCGGGCGCCGGCCGGCCGGGCCAGACGCCTTCGTTGAGCCCGCCGAGGATCATCAGATCGGCGCGCTGCAACTGCGCTTCGAGCGGCCCGAGGATGCGCACGCGCGGATGGCCGGCAAAGGCGCTGCGCACCGCAATATCCGACAGGAAGGCGCCGACGAGTGCCGGGGCATCGTCGCGCTCGAAACCGCCGAAGCTGGCGCCTTCGGCTTCGAGTCGTTCGATCAGCGTGGCAAGCGCGCGGCCGTCGCTGCCGCTCCACAACCGCTCGCCGCCGAGTGTGTCGCCGGTCTGGCGCAGCGCCGCGGCGAGGCGCGGCAGGTCGATCGCCGGCGCGTCGCCGAGCGCGGCAAGCGGCGCCAGCTGCGCCTCGACGCCGTGCCACCACGCCATCGCTTCTGTGGCGCGCGCGGTAGCGGCGGGATGGGCGGCGGGATCGTCGCGGCGCAGTCGATTGAGGCCGTCTGCCAGCCAGCGGTCATAGGCCTCGCCGACGCCATCGAGACCCGCCGGCGGCCGGACGCCGCGCAGCGCGAGATCGAGCCGGCGCACGGCGGCGAGCCATTCGCCGCGGCCTTCGCCGCTCGCGACGAGCGGATGTTTGAGCACCGTGAGCAGCGCGACGGGGGAAAAGCCCTGCGCCACCGCCGCCGTCAGCGCCAGCGCCAGCGCGCCGGGCGGGGTCTGGCGCAGCGGCACGCCGGCCGAATCGTCAATCACCAGCCCCCAGCGCCGGCAATGCGCCGCCACGCGACGCGCCAGGCCGCGATCGGGTGTGACCAGCGCCGCGCTGCGCCCCGGGGTTTCGAGCGCGCGGCGCAGGGCAAGGGCAATGACCTGGGCTTCCTCGCCCGGGGTCGCGGCTTCGACGACGCTGACCCCGGCAAAGCTGGCGACATCGACGCCGTGCCAGCCCTCGGCAGCGGCGGCCGGTGCCATCGCCGCCATGATTGCCGCGGTGCGGTCGGCCGGGCCATCGCGCTCGGTGGCGACGCCCCAATCGGCAACGTCGGCACGGTCGCGCTCCAACCGCGCCAGCAGCAGTTTCAGGCCATATTGCGGGTGCGCCTCGGCATCGCGGCCGCTGTCGCTGCCGCAGCGAGTCGCCGCCCAGCGGCGTTCGCCCGCCGCCGACGGATCATGATCGAGCCCCGGCAACACGACCAGCCCGGTCGGCAGCTCCAGCACGGCGGCGAGCAACCGCACGATCGGCGGCGACGTGCCGGTCACCCCGGCGGCGATGACCAGTCCCGCCGGGGGAGCATCCGCCCAGCGCGCCACCAGCGCATCGATCAGCGCTGCGACCCGCGTGCCGCCATCGCTGGCGCCGCTGGCATCGCGTGCCGGTGGCCAGCCCGAAATGACGATATCGAGAAAGCGCAGCGTGTCCTGCCAATGTTCGGCAAGTTCCTGATCGGCAACGACAGTGCGCAGCCGTTCGGGTTCGATTTCCTCAGCGAGCAGCGCATCGAGCGTGGCGCCAAGTTCATCGCCAAGCCGCAGCGCTTCCACCGCGCTGCGGCCCGCCTCGCGCCCACCCGGCCCCAACCCGCGCGGCAATTGCCGCACCAGCCGCGCCAGTTCGAGCCGGCGGATCAGCGGCGACACCGGCGGCGGCAGCGCCGCTTCGCCGCTGGCGAAGCGATCGAAACTGTCGTCGCCAAGATCACCGACCGGGGTCAGCCGCGGCAGCAACAGCCCGGTGCCGGCGCGGCGCACAAAGGCATCGGTCAGCGCCCGCGCGGCGCGGCGGTTGGGCAGCAGCACATGGGCGCGCGCCAAGGCCAGCGGATCACCGCTGCAGCGCGCCAAAATGCCATCGGCGAGCGCATCGACGAAGGCGACATGCGGGGCAATGTTGTACAGGCGCGGCGCGCGTGCCGGCGGGCGCAGGGCGTTTTTCGGCGCGCACGGCGGGCTGGTGTCTTCAGACGGTTGCAAGCAGGCCCTCGGTTTCGCCGACGCTTGCCGGGGTGCCGACATGGAACCACAGGCCCTGGTGAACCGCACCGTACAACCGCCCGGCGGCGAGCGCCTTGTACCATTGCCGCCAGACCGAAAAGGGCTCGACCGGTTCGCCTTCGAACAGGCGTTTCGAAATGAGCTGGATGCCCGAATAGACAAAGGGCGCGATACGGAATTCGCCGCGCGGCGTGACAACGCCCGCCGGATCGAGGTGGAAATCACCGCGCCCGTCATAGCCGGTGGCGCGCGCCAGCGGCACCAGCAGCAGCAACGCGTCCATTTCGTCCGGGTTCCAGCGCTGCGCGAGCAGGCGCAGCGTATCGGCCGAGCCGTCGATCCACATATTGTCGGCATTGACGACGAAAAATGGATCGGCATCAATCAGCGGCAGCGCCTTGACGACCCCGCCGCCGGTTTCGAGCAATTGCGCGCGCTCGTCCGACACACGGATCTTCAAGCCGTCGGGCCGGTCGGCGGTACGCGCCGCGACGGCGGCATCGATCTGATCGGCAAAATAATGCGCATTGACGACAGCGGTGCTGACGCCGGCTGCCTCCACCCGGTCGAGCGCGCGGTCGAGCAGGGTGCGCCCGGCGACTTCCACGAGCGGCTTGGGGCGGGTCGCGGTGAGCGGCCGCATGCGCTTGCCCAGCCCCGCGGCGAGCACCAGCGCGGCATCTGGAACGACGACATCAATATGGGGGCGCAGCGCCAGCGGAACGCGACTGTGTTTCATGATGGCACCTTCACACCGGTCCGCGCGGCGGCGGGCACGTGCGCCGCGAACCAGTCCGCGACCGGGGCGAGCGCCGGGTCGGCAAGGTTACGCGTCACCAATTCCCATAGCCGCGGGTGAAAGGCCGGATAACCCGCCTTGCCATCGCGGACGTAAAGCCGGGTGAACACGCCAAGGATCTTGATGTTCCGCTGCGCCGCCAGAATGGCATAGGCGGTGCGGAAGGCGGCTCCATCGACGCCGGGGCGGGCGGCGAGATAGCGGTCGATCATCCCGGCCTCCAGCGCCGGGCTGACGGTACGGCGGATATCCTGGAGCAGCGACGCCAGATCATAGGCCGGATGGCCGGCCAGCGCGTCCTGGTAATCGAGGAGGCCCAGCCCGCGCAGTCCCGGCCGGTCGATGATCATCAGATTGTCGGCGTGATAATCGCGCAGCACCAGCACCGGCGGTTCGGCACGCACTGCGGCCCAGAGCGGCGCCCAGGCAGCATCATACCCCGACGCTTCGGCAATCCCCATCGCGGGCAGGTACCAGTCCGGGAACAGCCGCGCCTCGCGCAGCAGTTCGGGTTCGGCATAGGGCGGCACTGGCCCGGCCGGGAATTGGTGGAGCGCCACCAGGATATCGACAGCGGTTTCATAGACGGCGCGTTCGCGGCCCGGATCGCGCGTCAGCACCGGGCCGACGCGATCATCGCCGAAATCTTCCAGCAGCACGAGACCGGTATCAAGCTCGGTCGCCAGCGCCTGCGGGGCCGAAAAGCCCATGTCGTGCAATTGGCTGCCGATCGCAAGGAAGGGCCGCGAATCCTCTTTTCCGGGTGGGGCGTCCATCAGCACGGCGGTGCGGCCGTCATCGGCATGAACGCGGAAATATCGCCGAAACGAGGCGTCGCCGGCCAGCGGCGCGATGCGTGCCCCGCCCCAGCCATGACGCGCGAGAAAAGCCGGCGCCGTGTCCGGCGGAATCATGGGAGAGGGAGCGGTGGCCACCGGCCTTCCCAAGCCGGGGGCGCGGTCCAAGTCAAGTGCCGAGGCGCATCGCCACTGCCCGAAATCGTCAACCGCAGGCC
>JBMOFG010000171.1:0-5092 GCA_049314415.1 Polymorphobacter sp. | reverse complement strand
CGCTGGCGCTGGCGGCGCTGCTCCGCGACCTTGGTATCAACGTCGATTGCCTGCCGCTGCTCGATGTACGTGATCCGCAAGGCCATGACATCATCGGCGACCGCGCGCTCGGCAGCGAACCGATGCAGGTGGCAGCGCTCGGCCGCGCCACGCTCGACGGCCTGCGGCAGGGCGGCGTCATCGGTGTTGCCAAGCATATTCCCGGCCATGGCCGCGCCGCGGCCGACAGCCACCTCGAACTGCCCGTTGTCACCGCGAGCCGCGCCGCGCTGGAGCGTGATTTCGAACCCTTCCGCACGCTGGCGGCGCGCACGCCGATGGCGATGACTGCGCATGTCACCTACACCGCGCTCGATCCCGACCGCTGCGCGACGCTGTCGCCGCTGGTCATCGACTTCATCCGCCGCGACATCGGCTTTGACGGCCTGTTGATGTCGGACGACCTCGGCATGCACGCGCTGGGCAATCCGCAATCGGGTGGCCACCCGCCGGGCAGCAACGCCCTGCAGGATTTCGGCGCCCGCGCGCTCGCCAGCCTTGCCGCCGGTTGCGATATCGCACTCCATTGTTCGGGGGATTTTGCCGAAATGCGGGCGATCTGCGACGCGGTGCCGGCGATCACCCCTGCCGCGGCAGAGCGTCTGGCGGCGGCGATGGCCTGGCCGGGGGCGGGCGATGCCACCCCGGTGGCGCAATGGGCGGATGCGCGTGATCAACTGCTCGGCGCGGCCTAGGCCTCCCTCTCCCCCTGCGGGAGAGGCGACTCGGTGCCTTCGCCGAGCGGGTGAGGGGTATTCTTCCGCACCGAAATGCGCCCACCCCCTCACCCGGGCCGCCTTCGGCGTCTCTACCCTCTCCCGCGAGGGGAGAGGGTAGATGAGCGACTCTTTCGACACCCCGCCGCGCACGCCGGCACAGACCCTCGTCCTGCAACTCGGCAGCTGGGAAGGCCCGCTCGACCTGTTGCTGACCCTCGCCCGCAGCCAGCGCGTCGACCTGGCGCAGATCTCGATCCTGGCGCTCGTCGAACAATATCTCGCCTTTATCCGCGACGCCAAAGCGCTCAGCCTCGAAATCGCCGCCGATTATCTCGTCATGGCAGCGTGGCTGGCCTATCTCAAATCGGCGCTGCTGCTGCCGCCCGACCCGCAGGCCGAACCCGATCCGCACGATATGGCGCTCAAGCTGCAGTTCCAGCTGCAACGCCTCGCCGCGATGCGCGATGCCGGGGCCAAGCTGCTGGCGCGTCCGCAACAGGGTTGGGACACGTTCGTGCGTATGGAGCCGGAAGGGCTGATGTTCGAAACCACGGCGCGCTACGACACCAGCTTGTTCGAGCTGCTGTCAGTCTATGGTGCCATCAAGGCGCGCAACAGCAAGTCCATCCATGTCGTGCGCCGCCGCGCGGTGATGGCGCTCGATGAAGCCATCGAACGGCTCGAACGCTTGCTCGGCGCGAGCATCGACTGGACCGAATTGTCACGCTTTTTGCCGCGCGATCTTGCCGATGAAGGTTATGCGCGCTCGGTCCTCGCCTCCACCTTCGTGGCCGCGCTCGAACTGACCAAGCTGGGCAAGGCCAGCCTGTCGCAAGGCGCGGCCTTTGCGCCTATTCTGGTGAGGGTCCGCGAATGAGCATCGATGACGCAACGATCCGGGACGCATCGATCGATGAGGCCCGGCCCGCCCTGTTGCGCGCACTGGAAGCGGTGATCTTTGCTGCCGCCGCGCCGGTGACGCTTAGTGATATCGCAGCGCATGTCGGCGAACGCGGCGATCTGGTGACGATGTTGCGCGAATTGGCCGAAAGCTACGCCCCGCGCGGCATCAACCTGGTCGAACGCGGTGGCCGCTGGCAGTTCCAGACCGCCCCCGATCTGGCGCATCACCTGCGCCCGGCGCGCGAGGCGGTACGCAAATTGTCGCGCGCTGCGGTCGAAACCCTGTCGGTCATCGCCTATCACGAGCCCGTTACCCGCCCCGAAATCGAGGAAATCCGTGGCGTTGCGGTCTCGGGCGGCACGATCGACGTGCTGATGGAGGCGGGCTGGGTGCGCCCCGCCGGCCGCCGCGAAACTCCCGGCCGGCCGCTGCAATATGCCACGACACCGGGGTTCCTCGCGCATTTCAACCTGTCGAGCCGCCGCGACCTGCCCGGCCTCGCCGATCTGAAAGCTGCCGGCCTGCTCGAACGCGAACCGCCGCGTGAACTGGCGCTGCCGTTCTCGGGCGAAAGCGAGTGACGGCGGCTTGATGCCGGCAATGCGCCCGGCGATCAGTCCTTGGCGCGTTCCACATAGCCATTGTCTTCGGTGTTGATGACGATGCGGGTACCGACATCGATATGCGGCGGCACCATCACACGGGCGCCATTTTCCATCGTCGCCGGCTTGTACGACGATGACGCCGTCTGGCCCTTGACTACCGGTTCGGTGGCGACAATCGCCATGGTGACGCGCGGCGGCAGGGTGATCGACACTGGCTTGCCATCGAACATCAGCAGCTTGCATTCGGCATTTTCCTGCAACCAGACGGCATCATCGCCGAGCATCGCCGCGGTAACCGGCACCTGGTCGTAGTTTTCATTGTTGATGAAGATGTAATTATCACCGTCATTATAGAGGTAATTGTGGCTGACTTCCTCGACGAACGCCCGCTCCAGCCCTTCGCCGGTCTTGACGGTGATGACGGTCTTCACGCCATCCGAGATGCGGCGCATTTCCACCGTCGTCGTCGGGGTGCCCTTGCCGGGGCGGAAGCTGTCGGCCTTGAGCACGACATACAGCCCGCCTTCATGCTCGAGCACATTGCCCTTGCGGACGTTGCTGGCGATAACCTTGACCATCTTAAATGCCCCTTGTGTCGCGCTGTCCCGGCCCGCTCGGCCCGACAGCGCTTGATTACGTTGCTCGCTACGCCGACAGCGGCCCTGCAATCAAGCCCTGAGCACTGAGAAAGCCTGCCCATGACGCTGCCATATTGGCGCCGCGACCTGCATCAAGACCGCCGCCCGCGCTTGTTGGCGCGCAACGGCATCAAGCGCGCGCTCGCTGACTGGTTCGACGCACAAGGCTTTGTCGCGGTCGAATGCGGCATGGTGCAGCGTTCGCCGGGCAATGAAACGCATCTCCACGCCTTTGCGACCGAGTGGCGCCCCGAGGGCGGCGCGCCCGAGCCGCGCTACCTCCACACCTCGCCCGAATTTGCGGCCAAGAAACTGCTCGCTGCCGGTGAAACCCGCATTGTCGATTTCGCGCGGGTATGGCGCAATGGCGAGACGGGGCCGCTGCATGCCCCGGAATTCACCATGGTCGAATGGTATCGCGCCGCAGCGCCCTATGCCGATGTGATGGCCGACAGCGTCGCCTTGTGCCGCACCGCGCTCAGCGCTGCCGGCACTGCAGCGCTGCAGTGGCGCGGCGCGACATGCGACCCCTTTGCCGAAGCCGAAGTACTGACGATGGTCGAGGCTTTCGACCGCTACGCCGGCATCGCGCTCGACACGCTGCTTGCTGACCGCGACGGGCTTGCCGCTGCCGTGGCCGGCCTCGGCATCACGGTTGCCGCCGATGACAATTGGTCCGACCTGTTCAGCAAGATCATCGTCACGCGGATAGAGCCGCGCCTCGGCCATGGCCGGCTGACGCTGCTGGCGCGCTACCCGCTCGCCGAAGCGGCGCTCGCCCGGCCGTGCGGCGATGATCCGCGTTTTGCCGAACGTTTCGAAATGTACGCCTGCGGGATCGAACTCGCCAACGGCTTTGGCGAACTGACCGATGCCGATGAGCAACGCCGGCGCTTTATCGCCGAAATGGACGAGAAACAGCGCCTCTATGGCGTGCGCTACCCCCTTGATGAAGACTTTCTGGCAGCGCTCGTCACCATGCCCGACGCCAGCGGCGTCGCGCTCGGCTTTGACCGGCTGGCGATGTTGGCGCTGGGGGCACGCCACATCAACGACGTGATCTGGACGCCGTTTCCGCAGTGAAGACTTTGACCTGCCCGCGCCAAGCCGCCACAAGAACGCCCATGTTCGACATGCTGCGCCCGCTGATCTTTCGGCTCGACCCCGAAACCGCCCACCGCGCCACCCTCGCGGCGCTGCGCACCGGGCTGGTGCCGCGCGCGCCGGCCGATGACCCCATCCTCGTCACCCGCATCGCCGGGATTGATCTGCCCAATCCGATTGGCCTGGCGGCGGGCTTCGACAAGGATGTCGAAGTGCCCGATGCCATGCTGCGGCTGGGCTTCGGCTTTGTTGAATGCGGTTCGGTGACACCGCGTCCCCAGGCCGGCAACCCGCAACCGCGGCTGTTCCGGCTGGCCGATGACCACGCCGTCATCAACCGCATGGGCTTCAACAATCGCGGCCTCGAACACGCCGTGGTGCGCCTGCAGGCGCGGCGCGGCCGGCCGGGCATCGTCGGCATCAACCTTGGCGCCAACAAGGATGCCGATGACCGCACCGCTGATTATGTGACCGGGCTGCGCGCCACGGCGGCGCTGGCGAGCTATGTCACCGTCAACATTTCGTCGCCCAACACCCCGGGGCTGCGGGCATTGCAGGATGAAGCGGCGCTGACCGATCTGGTTGCCCGCGTCGTGGCGGCGCGCGGGCGCCTCGCCGTGCCGATATTCGTCAAGATCGCTCCCGATCTCGAACCCGCTGACTTCGATACCATCGCCCGCATCGCCATCGATGGCGGCATCGACGGGCTCATCGTGTCGAACACCACCATCAGCCGGCCGGCACTGGCAAGCCGCGACGCCGGCGAAAGCGGTGGCCTGTCGGGCGCGCCCTTGCAACCGCTGGCCATGGCGGCGCTGCGCCAGGCGGCGCGGGCCACCGGCGGCGCACTGCCGCTGATCGCGGCCGGCGGCATTGCAACGGGCGCCGAAGCCTATGACCGTATCCGCGCCGGGGCGAGCGCCGTGCAGCTCTATTCGGCGCTCGTCTATGACGGACCGGGTCTGGTGCAGCGGATCAAGGCCGATCTGGCAGCTTTGCTGCGCCGCGACGGCTTTGCCAGCGTTGCCGCAGCGGTTGGTGGTGGCTGACCCCCTGGCATAAAGGTGCGTGAGGTTGCGCTTG
>JBMOFG010000170.1:0-5117 GCA_049314415.1 Polymorphobacter sp. | reverse complement strand
GCCTGACCACCGATGCCTTCGAAGACGCGTTGCGCCTGCAGGTCGAAGGCATGCGCGCCGGGGTCGTGGCAAAGGATGGCCGGCGCGTGCCGATCGTCATCCGCGGCAATGATGCGACGCGCAGCGATGCCGCCGCCTTTGCCGATCTGCCGCTGCGCAGCGCCGATGGGCAATTGGCACGAATCAGTGATGTCGCACGCGTCGCCCGTGTCGACGGGCCGGTGAAGATCGAACATGAAAATGGCGCGCGTTTCGCGCTGGTGCAGGCGTTTGTTTCGGGGCGCGACCTCGTCGGCTATGTCGACGAAGCACAGGCCGCTGTCATGGCGCGGGTCAAGCTGCCGCGCGGCTACACGCTGGTCTGGGGCGGCCAGTTCGAAAACCAGCAACGCGCCGCGACCCGGCTGGCCATCGTCGTGCCGATCGCGCTGCTGCTCATCTTCGGCGTGCTGCTGGCGACGCTGCGCTCGTTGCGGGCGGCACTGCTTATCCTGGCCAATATTCCCTTTGCGATGGTCGGCGGTATTGTCGCGCTATGGGTGGTCGGCGCCTATCTGTCCGTGCCGGCATCGGTAGGCTTCATCGCGCTGCTCGGGATTGCGGTGCTCAACGGTCTGGTGCTTGTCTCGCACTTCCGCGAGCTGCGCGCCCGGGGCCTGCCGATGGAACAGGCGGTCAGGCAGGGCGCAGCACGCCGGCTGCGGCCGGTACTGATGACCGCCACCATCACCGCCTTCGGCCTTGTGCCGTTGCTGTTTGCCACCGGGCCGGGAAGCGAGATTCAGCAACCGCTCGCCATCGTCGTGATCGGCGGCTTGCTGACCTCGACTCTGCTGACACTGGTGCTGTTGCCGCTGCTGTATGAACGCTATGGCGAGGCGCGCGCGCCGGAGAATGTGGCATGATCCGGCTTCTGGTGCTGGCGCTGTTGCTCGCCGCCCCGGCCGGTGCGGCGGAACCCGATACCGGGCCGCTGCCATTGGCGCTGGTCGATAGCGTGCTCGACGATTCGCCGCTGGTCACCGAAGCCATAGCGCGGCTCAAGGCGGCCGAGGCGCAGGCGCGTGCGCTTGGGTTGGGGCCGCACGAATTCACCTGGTCAGGCACCTATATACGCCGCTCGGTCGATCGCGAAGGCGGCTACAATGAATTTGATTCCACCGTCAGCCGTGCGGTGCGCCTGCCCGGCAAGGCCAGCCTCGACCGCAAGGCCGGCGCGCTCGGTATCGACGTCGCGCAGAATCTGCTGGAGGACGCGCGCCATCAGGCCGCGTTGCAACTCTCGGAACTCTGGCACGACTGGCTGCTTGCCGCTGCCGACGCACGGCTTGCCGAAGACGCCGCCCGGTCGTTCGATAGCGCGCTTGCTGCCGTGAGCCGGCAGGTCAAGCTGAAGGACGCAGCACCGCTGGAGGCCGATCAGGCCCGCGCCGCGCGCGACAACGCCATCGCGACAGCAGCATCGGCCCTTGGCCTCGCTGCGGCAGCCCGGGCGGCGCTGGCGGCGCATTTCCCGGCGCTGCCGCTGCCCGATGGCGTGCCAAGCATCGCCGCGCCGGCACTACCCGGCGAAGGACTGGCGGCGTGGCGTGATCTCGTCCTGTCGCGCAGCCATGAAATCCGCGCGGCGGAACTGGAGGCCGAACGCCTCGCCGTGCTCGCCGAACGCGCCCGGCGCGACCGTTTCGCCGATCCGTCGGTCGGTGTGCGCGCGTTCAGCGAACGCAGCGGCGCCGAAACCGGTATTGGCATCGTCGCTTCGATGCCGCTTGGCAGCGGCTTGCGCCGCGCCACCGCCGATCAGGCCAGCGCCGATCGCAGCGCCGCCGAGGCGCGGCTTGCCGCCACCCGGCGCGAGATTGCCGCCACGGCCAATATGGACCTCGCCAGTGCCGCCGCCGGCATGACCGCCTGGCAGGCTGCGGCGACAGCCGCCGACAGCAGCCGGCAGGCGCTCGCCCGCCTGCGCGGGGGCCGGCGGCTGGGTGCCATTGATCTGGCCAGCCTGTTGTTCGCCGAACGCCAGTCATTCGACGCCGACCGGGCCGAACTTGCCGCCCGGGCCATGGCGGTTCGCGCCATCTTCAAGCTGCGCATCGATGCACATCTGATCTGGGCGAAACCGGAGGAATGACGGGGCTTGGCCGCGCGACCGGTGCGGTAAACGGGGTGACATGGCGCCGCCATGCGCCAAACGCCCTATTGCCGCCGGGCTTTTCCGGCGGCACAGTCACATTCGTTGCGTTGCAAAATAAGGCGCACGAGCAAGGGGCATGGCATTGATCGACACAGGGGTACAGGCACCGACCCGGCGTGAACTATTGCATGCCATCGGCGTCATGGGCGGCGCATCGCTGCTGTATCAGGCGATGGAAAGCATGGGCCATGCCGCCGAATCGCAATTCAAGGGCCCGCCCAATCTGCAAGGTGCGCGGCCCGGGGCTTCGGTGTTGGTGCTCGGCGCCGGGCTCGCCGGGATGCTGGCGGCAATCGAACTGCGCAACGCCGGCTACAAGGTCGAAATCCTAGAGTATAACAACCGTCCCGGCGGCCGGAACTGGTCGCTTTATGGCGGCGACACCTACACCGAATTGGGCGGCGCCGTGCAGCAGGTCGGCTTTGCCAAGGGCAATTATCTCAACCCCGGCGCGTGGCGCATTCCGTATCACCACCGCACGATCCTGCATTATTGCAAGGCGTTCGGGGTGGCGCTGGAACCCTTCATACAACTTAATCACCAGGCACTGGTGCACAATTCCAAGGCGTTCGGTGGCAAGCCCCAGCGCTATCGTGAACTGGCGGCGGATTGGGACGGCAATGTCGCCGAACTGCTCGCCAAGGCGATCGACAACAAGGGTCTCGATTCAGAACTGCGCATGGAAGACCGCGACCGCTTGAAGGAAGCACTGCGCGACTGGGGCCTGCTCGACAAGAACATGCGCTATTCCAAAGGTCTGCGGTCGTCGCGGCGGCGCGGCTATGACCGGCCGCTGGGTGGTGGCGTCGATGCCGAGCCGATCGCGTCGACACCCTTTGCCTTTGGCGATCTGCTCGATGCCCGCATTGGCGGCATTGTCGCCCAGCATATGGAGAACCAGCACCAGACGACGATGTTCCAGCCGGTTGGCGGCATGGGCATGATCGGCAAGGCGTTTGGCAAACAGATCGAAGGCCTCGTCCGCTACGGCGCTAAGGTGACGAAAGTCGACCAGTCCGGCGGCGCGGTGACGGCAACCTATACCGACATCGCCAGCGGCGAGACCCGCACGGCAAAAGCCGATTATTGCGTTTGCACCATCCCCTTGGGCATTCTCAGCCAGATCGAGGTCGATGCCTCGCCGGGCATGCTCGCCGCGATTGCCGCCGTGCCCTATTCCAACTCGGTCAAGGTAGGGCTGGAGATGAAAACCCGCTTCTGGGAGGATGACGAGGCGATCTATGGCGGAATCAGCTATACTGATCAGCCGATTTCGCAGATTTCCTACCCCAGCGGCGGGATGCACAGCGCCGGGCCAGGCGTCATTCTGGGTGCCTATACCTTTGGTCCCGCCAGCTACAAATTCGCCGGCATGGCGCCTGAGGAACGCGTGCGCACCGCGCTGGAAATGGGCGCCGTGTTCCACCCCGGCCGCTACAAGGAACAGTTCAGCAATGGCGTGGCCGTTGCCTGGAGCCGGGTTCCCTTCACCCTTGGCTGTTGCGCGCAATGGAATGAAGCGACGCGCAAAGAACATTATCAGACCTTGTGCGCCGTCGATGACCGCATCGTCCTCGCCGGCGAACACGCATCCTATGTCGGCTGCTGGATGGAAGGCGCGCTGCTATCATCGCTCGATGCCATCACCCGGCTGCACAAGCGCGCTTTGGAGGCCTGACATGATCAAGACGCTTTTGCGCTGCCTTGTACTTGCTGCTGTCCCCGCCCTTTGCGCCCCGGCCATCGCCACCGAGCCTGCGGCACCGCACCCGGGCGAAAAAGTCTATCGCGAAGTCTGCCAAGCCTGCCACATGGCCAATGCCAAAGGAGCTGAAGGCGCCGGCCGTATCACCGGTCTCGCCGGCAACAGCAACCTTGCCTATCCGGAGTATCCGATCAGCATAGTCACCGGCGGCAAGGGCGCAATGCCATGGTTTCGCGGCCCGTTGAGCGACCAGCAGATTGCCGATGTCATCGGCTATGTCCGCACGCATTTCGGTAACAAATACAAAGGTAAGGTCACCGCTGCGATGGTCGCCGAAAATGGCGCGCCGGTGCAGTCGCGCGACGAACGCTGATGGCTGCCGGCGCGGCCTATAGCAGCGGGACCCGCGTCATCGCATCGATCGCGCCCTGCAGGATATAGGCCGCCGCCAACCGGTCGACGCGTTCGGCCCGGGTTTTGCGCGACAGGTCTTCGGCGATCATCGCCCGCTCGACCGCCTGGGTGCTCCAGCGTTCGTCCCACATCAGCAGCGGCAGTTCGAGCACCGCAAGGTTGCGGCCCAGCGCCCGCACCGACTGGGTGCGCGGGGAATCGCTGCCATCCATGTTGAGCGGCAGGCCGAGTACCAGTCCCTTGATGCGTTCACGCGCGATGAAATTACGCAACTGCACCAGGTCGGCGGTGAATTTTGTCCGTGCGATGGTCGAATGCGGGCTGGCAAAGCTCCAACCGGCATCGCAGGTCGCCAGCCCGATCGTCTTGGTGCCCGCATCCAGCCCCGCCAGCCGGCCACCATCGGGCAGCAGCGCGGCGAAATCAGCAATGCCGCCGGTGATCAATCGAGGCTTTCCATGGCGGCCATCGGCGCGCCAAAGACTCCGGCGCGACGCTCCACATCGCTGCGGACATTCGCCCAGTACAGCGCATAATCGTAGACATGGTAATTATTGCCAGGCAGCACATAGGCCGCATAGCCGCCAGGCGGATCACCGATATCGAGAATGCCCGATGCAAGACACCGTGCCCCCAGCCCCTTTGCGATTATCGTACCACCGGTGAAATCGCTGTTGGGCAAGAGGGAACCCAGGTTGGCGGCAAGCGGCTGCGGGACAGTATCGGCAGCGCCTGACAAGGGATTGCTGCACAGGATCTGCGTGCCGCGCCGTGTGCCCCCGGCGAGTCCCCGGCTCTTGT
>JBMOFG010000169.1:0-5118 GCA_049314415.1 Polymorphobacter sp. | reverse complement strand
GTCGCGGCGCGCGACACCGCGGCTTATCTGCAGGTAGATGACCGCATCGGCATGGCCATTGGCGGCGATCAGCCGCTTGGCCTGCAGCGTCAGCGCCGTATCCGACATCGGGAATTCGATGAACAACGCCGCCAGCCCGCGCCGCAGCCGGATGAGATGCTGCGGCCAGTCGAGCAGCCGACCATTGAGCACGGCGGCGACTTCGTAAAGTGCGTCGGCGAATTGCAGGCCGCGATCCTCCACCGGGATGCGGGCCTGCGCCAGCGGGACGATGCGGCCATCGACATAGGCCAGTTGCGGCATTTGGGCGCTTTCTGCGGAGCGGTTTCCACCGCGACAAGGCTGGGCCATAGCCGGTAAGACAGCATCATGTCAGCCCCGCATATCATCTGGTTCCGCAACGACCTTCGGCTTGCCGATCACGCCGCCGTTGCCGCCGCAGCCCGTTCGGGCCCGGTAGTGGCGCTGTTCGTCCTTGACGACGAAACTCCGGGCCCCTGGGCGACGGGCGCGGCGCAGCGCTGGTGGCTGCACCACAGCCTCGCCGCGCTGGCGCAGGATCTGGCGGCGCGAGGCGGCGGTCTGCTGCTGCAGCGCGGCGCGGCGGGCACGGTGGTGCCCGATATTGCGCGCCGCATCGGCGCTGCGGCGGTGCACACGCTCACCCATTATGAACCTTGGGCCAAGGCGCAGGATGCGGCCGTGGCTAAGACGCTTGCGGGCACGGCGGTGACGTTCAAACGCTATCACGGCGTCTTGCTCGCTCCGCCGGCCAGCGTGCTCGCCGGCAGCGGTGGGCGCTATCGCATCTTCACGCCGTGGTGGCGCAAGCTGCTCGAACAGATGCCGCCGGCCCGGCCCGTGCCGCCGCCCGAAGCCATGGCCTTTGCGCCCTTGCCAGCCGGCGACACGCTCGCCGGGCTGGGGTTGCTGCCGGGTCGCGACTGGGCAGCCGGCTTTGACGTCTGGACGCCGGGCGAAGCCGGCGCGGCGGCGCAACTGGCGCTGTTTCTCGACGTTGCTGCGGACTATGACATGGCACGCAATCTGCCGTCGCAGCAGGGTTCTTCCCGCCTGTCGCCGCATCTGGCGTTGGGGGAAATATCGATCCGGACCGTCTGGCACGCCGTCGCCAATGCGGTGCCGGCGGCGCAGGCCGAGCCCTATCTGCGCGAGCTGGGCTGGCGTGATTTTGCCGCCAATATCCTTGATCAGTTTCCCGACCATGCCGACCAACCGGGCCGCGCACAGTTCAACGCCATCGCCTTTCGAAACGCCCCGGCCGACCTGCGGGCCTGGCAGCAGGGCCGCACCGGCTATCCCATTGTCGATGCCGGGATGCGGCAATTATGGGCGACCGGCTGGATGCACAATCGTGTCCGGATGATCGCGGCCTCCTTTCTGGTTAAGCATCTTTTGATCGATTGGCGGCAGGGTGAGCGCTGGTTCTGGGACTGTCTTGTCGATGCCGATCTGGGGGCCAATTCGCTCGGCTGGCAATGGGTGATGGGGTCGGGGGTCGATTCATCACCCTTTAATCGAGTATTCGCGCCGGTGAAACAAAGCGCCAAATTCGATGCCGAAGCCTATATCCGGCACTGGGTCCCCGAGCTGGCGGGCCTGCGCGATGCCGATATCCATGCGCCCTTCGATGCCGAACCGCTGATGCTGCGCGCCGCCGGGGTGACACTGGGCCGCACCTATCCGCAGCCGATCGTCGGCCATGCCGAAGGCCGGGCGCGGGCGCTGGCAGCCTATGCCGAAGCCAAGGCGTTCTGAAGCGAAGGTCACGAAAGTCACGCCAAACGCATTTTTTGAAAAATTCGATGCCTTGCCAGCGAGCCCGTCGCTATCGAATCAGGATAAATAACCGATTTGGTTGCTGTAGGACAGTCTAATTATCGGCGAATGGCATGCGTCGAAAGCGATAGGCCAGGCTGGCGACCAGCGTGAACACCGCGATGCCGACGGCTTCGGCAAATGTCGATTGCGCCGTTACCCACAGCATCGAACCAATGCCGATACAGGCGAGCGCGGCAAGGCCGGGAATGCGCACCGGTACCCCGGCGGTGGCAATATTGCGGGCGCGCAATCGCAGGGCCGCAGCGCAGCCGATGAAATAGACCATCACACACGTCAGCGTTGCAACAATGGCAAGGGCGGTAAAGCTGCCTGAAAGCGCCAGACCGGCGCACAGCCCGGCATGGGCGAAACTTGCGACCCAGGGCGTGCGGGAACGCGGGTGCAGCCTGCCCAGCGTGCGGGGCAGGAAGCCATCGCGGGCCATGGCGAACAACATGCGCGGTGATCCGATCGAATCACTGGCGGTATAGCCGAGCATCGAGATGACAGCGCCGGCCGCGACGATGGCGCCGAGCGGCGCCGAAACCTGCGCCATCGCCTGTGGCAGCGGCGCGACCGCGCCGGCCAGTGCGCCGCCGAGCAGGCCCTGTGCGACAATCTGCACGGTGATGCACAGGCTGGCATACATCAACAGTGCGGCAAGGACGGCGCGCGGAATGGTGCGCGCCGGGTTGCTGACTTCGCCCGAGATGGCGAGCGACGTTTCAACCCCGGTGAACATGAAGATGCCAAGGATGGCGGCGCGGCCGATATCGCCGTCGCTGCCGCCGGCGACGCGCGGCAGGATAAGGTTGCCGGGGGCGATGAACCAGATGCCGACACCGATAAACAGCGCCAGCGGGATCAGCTTGATGCTCGTCACCAGCGCAACGAAGCGTGTCGCAAAGCGGACGCCGCGCAGGTTGACAAGGGCAAGGGCAGCGAACCAGCCGATCAGCGCGATGCTGCGAACCGGACCCTGTGCCAGCGCCGGAAGGATAGTGCCGATCGCATCGGCTGCTGCCGCCGCGACCCCGGCGACACCCAGGACGGCGCTCGCCCAGTTGAAGGCACCGGTCAGGAAGCCCCAATAGGGTCCGAAAGCTGCTTCGACAAAGCCTTGCGGGCCGCCGGCGACGGGGACGCGGCTGCATGCTTCGGCGAAACACATGAGCACCGAGCCGACAGCAAGCGCGCAGGCGAGATAGGCAAGCGGCGCAAAACTGCCGACAGCCGCGGCCATCGGCGCGGGCAGGGTGAAGATACTGCTGCCGATGAAGACGCCCAGAAAGGTGGCGGTAAGCGCGACGGGGCCGATATTGCGCACCAGACCGGAGCTTTCGGTCGTCACAGGGGTGGAAATATGGGCCATCAGATTAAGGCTAGGCGAGGTCCGCCATGCTGTCCATTCAGCCGGGGATGACCGCGCCGGCCCAATCGAGCAGCAGTCCCGATTGCGCCGGCGTGGCGGTATCGATGACGCCGAGCAGCGCGGCGGCCGAATGCGCCGGGGTGAACAGCGTCTTCACATTGCGCTGAAAGGGTTTCGACAGATCGGTATCGACGGTGCCCGGGTGCAGGCCGAGAATAGTGGCGTGGGGGTTCTTGCGTGCCGTTTCGATGGCAATGGTGCGCAGGATCTGGTTGAGCGCGGCCTTGGAAGCGCGATAGGCGTGCCAGCCACCGAGCCGGTTGTCCGCAATCGAGCCCACGCGCGCCGACAAAGCGGCAAAGACCGTACGGGTATGCGGTGGGAAAAGCGGCACGAAAGCCTGGGCAACCAACGCCGGACCCGTGGCATTGATGGCAAAATTGCGGGCGAAGGCGGCCGCCGAAAGCTGGCGCAGGTCACGTTCCGGCGCGATGGGGGGGCTAAAGCCCGGGTCATGGAGCAATCCGGTGGCGACAAGGACGAGGTGCGGTGGTTCGGCGAGGTCGATCGCGGCAGCGGCAATGCTCGCCGGATCGGCAAGATCAAGGCCGGTGGCGCGCGACAGGCGGGTGACCCTGGCGACCTGCGGATCGCCTGCCAGCGCGTCGGCAAGGGCCGCGCCGATGCCGCCCGAGGCGCCGATGATGACGGCATGGACGCCGGGGGCAAAGCTCGACAAGCGGGTCATCATGTCCTTCTGGCGTCCCTGGACGCGCGGGCAAGGTTTTTCCGCGTCCGTTTCGGGCGGGAAGGGCAATGATCATAGCATGGCCGGTTGTTTCTGTCCCATGCGGCGGTGGTAAGCGCCGCCAGCGGCTGGCGCCGTAGAGCGCAGACTCCCTTTTTATTTTGGTCAATCTTGTCAATAATTTTTGTCAGGCATCAAATTGATCGGATGGGGTCTGGGGCCTGTGGCCCCAGCCGCTGGAAACCCCAACTGCAGCCGTCTGACGTGCTGCGCCCCGCGATCAGTCTTTTTCCATCGTGCATTGCAGCGGGTGATTATGTTCCCGGGCGAAATCGATGACCTGGCTGACTTTGGTTTCGGCAACTTCATAGGTGAAGATGCCGCAAACGCCGACGCCGCGCTGGTGGACGTGCAGCATGACGCGGGTGGCGGCTTCGATATCCATGCGGAAAAAGCGCTGCAGGGTCAGGACGACGAATTCCATCGGGGTATAATCGTCGTTAAGCAGCAGCACCTTGTAAAGCGACGGCTTGGCGGTTTTCGGTTTCGTCTTGGTAGCGACACCGACTCCGGTGTCACCGTTCTTGCGGTCGGAATCGCTGGCGGTCGTGATGAGGTTCATTGCTGGGGGGGCCTGCTCCGGGCGGGAATGCATAGCGTTGTATACGGCGGGAAACGCCGACAGAAAAGGGCGGGCGCGTCGCTGCACCCGCCCTTTCCGGTTTGCCGCGATTTTACTTGTTGAACAGTGTCTTCATCTTGTCGGTGGCGAGCGCGATGCGGTTCTGCATCGGCTCCATCGCTTCACCCGAAAGCTTGACCATCATTTCAGTCATTTTGGAAAATTCGGCGACGGCGCTGTCATACTGGGCCTTGGCGAAATCGGTCTGCAACTGCATCATTTCGTTCGGGGTCTTGGCACCCGACATCGACTTGGCGATCGTGCTGGCTTCGTCGAAGCTCTTCTTCGTCACGTCGCTGATATGGGCGACCATGGCTTCGATGCCCGACTGGACGGTCTTGGCCGAGGCGAGCATCGCTTCGACATTGCCGCGCGCCATGTCGGTCATTTCGTCGATCGACTTCATGCTGCTTTCCACCGCTTCCTTCGACTTGGCGGTGATCTGCTCCATGGCAGCCTTGCCGCTGGTCATCG
>JBMOFG010000168.1:0-5124 GCA_049314415.1 Polymorphobacter sp. | reverse complement strand
TGCGACACGCAGCCGCCCGGCAGCATCCTTGGTCGCCGCAGGATAGGTGACGGCGCGTTCGATATCCTTGACAGTAATCAGCCCGATACAACGCCCGGCTTCATCGACGACCAGCAGCTTTTCGATGCGGTGGGCATGAAGCAGGCGCCGTGCTTCGTCTTCACTGGTACCGGGCCGCACTGTGACGAGGTTTTCACGCGTCATCAGCTCCGAAATAGGCTGGTCGACATTGCCGGCAAAACGCATGTCACGATTGGTGACAATGCCGATGAGGCGACCACTTTTTTCGACAACGGGGAAACCCGAAATGCGGTGCCGCGCCATCAGTGCCCGCGCGTCGCCAAGCGTCTGATCAGGCGTCATCGTCACCGGGTTGACGACCATGCCGCTTTCGAAGCGCTTGACCTGACGGACGGCGTTCGCCTGTTCATCGACGGTCAGGTTACGGTGCAGCACGCCGATACCGCCGGCCTGGGCCATGACAATTGCCATATCGGCTTCGGTGACCGTGTCCATCGCCGACGACAGCACCGGAATATTGAGCCGGATACCGCGGGTGACCATCGTCGATGTGTCAGCCATGCTCGGCAGGACCGCCGATGCAGCAGGCACGAGCAACACGTCATCGAAAGTGAGGCCGAGACGAATTTCCATTGGGGCGACTCCAAGCGCGATGAGTCGCCACCTCATAGGAGGCGCGCCCCGAAAATGAAAGGGGGCGCCGGTTGTGAACCCGCGCCCCCGGCAGGTTCCGAACGATCGTGATCAGGCAGCCGGCGCGAGCTGGTTCAAGAAAATAATCCAATATTTCGCGAGGTCCTCGCGCGCTCCACCTTTGACAGCGCCAAGTGCGGCCATTGCACCGGCCTTGTCACCAGCGCGCCCCAATGCCACACCGAGACGCAAATTGGCCGTCGCCTGATCGACGCCGACGGCGCCGACTCCCTGTTTGTAAAGCAAGGCGGCCTTGGCGAACTCGCCATAGCCATAATAGGCGTCAGCAGTGCCCATAGCCAATTTGGGGCTGGTCTTGCTTTCTTTTTCCAAGGCCGGCAACGACGCCTTGTCAGCGGGCATTTTGCTGTCAACCGTCTTTTTCAATTCGGCTACCAGCGGCTTTGACGCCACCAGCATGTTGCGGCGAATGCCTTCGTTTATGGCAAACTGTGCCTCACCATAATAGGATCGATTGAGTGCGGTATCCGCGTATTCAACAAAGTCGCGCTCGCCGTTCAAGGCGTTGGCTGCCGCTTGGAGACGCAGGAAATCCAATTCGGTCTGATCGTCCAGCTTTGGATATTTGTCGCGCGTGATAACCAGGGCATCGCGCCAGTTGACCGGGTTTGGATAGGCTTCCACCAGTTCGGACGCGGCGATCTGGATCAGGGCCGACTGCTTGCCGTCGTAAGCGATGGCGAGGCGGCGGCGATACCATGTCTCATCCGCTTTGGCGCCGGCAGCTTTTTTGGCGTCGATAGCCTTGGAGAGTGAATCGATTGCCTTGGACGATTGCTTCTGAGCAAAATAAAGTTCGGCCAACCCAACGATCGATTCAGTGTCGGAAGGGTTGAGTACGACGAGCTTTTCGAAAGCAACAGTCGCTGTGTTGTAATCCTTGCGGCCCATGGCCAGCGCGCCGATGTTGCGCAGGAATTTGGGTTGGTCGTCAGCCGACACACGGCCGGTATCAAGCAGCGCCTGCAGCATATTCTCGGTAAGCAAATTGTCCTTCAGGCCAATGGCGGCATTCAGCTTCATAAGCATCGTCGTGTAGGCGTCGTCTGGCTCAACAGGCGGCACCGCGCCGAGGCCGTTGAGGGTAACCAGCGCACCAGCGTTGTCACCCGCCTGCATCTGCTTCTGCGCCGCCGACAAGCCGATAGCGTAAGGCTTGGAGAGCTTTGGCGGCTTGGGTGCTTCGGCTTTGGGTGGCTTGGCATCTTTGGCAACAACGGGGGCAGCGGCCAGTGCCGCACCGGCGAGCAGGACCGTTGCCAGGCTGCGAACGAACATCTTCATCAATCGACCTCTCAGCTACTCTCGCCGTCCGGCTAGGCCATTGCCCGCCCCTTGGTCAACAATCGCGTTTGGCCGGCACCAAAAAAAGTGCGGTATTGGCGACTTTAGGGGGAACCGGGGTGAACCATGCTTGAACACAATCTGCGCGACCGGACGGAAAAAGGCCGGTTCCGCGCACGCGAAACCGGCCTTCTCGATCAGTTGTACTCGATCAGTTGTAAAGGTCGCCGACGCGACGCTTACTATTTGGCAGCGTCGGCAGCCGTGTCCGCAGCAGGTGCGGCAGCATCGGCACCAGCAGCGGCCATCGCGTCGGCGGCGGGCGCAGCGGAGTCAGCTGCCATCGCGTCGGCGGCAGGAGCAGCATCAGCAGCCGGTGCTGTTTCAGTGGTGGCCATTGCGTCAGCCGGTGCGGCTTCGGTGGTTGCTGCCGGCTCTGCAGCCTTTTCGCCGCAAGCTGCAACCAGGGCGAGACTGGCGACAGCCGCAAGAGTGAATGCAATCTTCATTTAAACGTCTCCATAACATTGATACGCGCAATCCCCGCGCGTTTTCTTGATACAGTTAAATTGCGGCATTGCGAAGTTCTAAGAATCCGGGGCATCAGCAACCGGTGCTACGCTTTCGGAACCTCCCCGCCGCGCCCCGCCTGATGATCCTCGCGTCGCTTGCCGCAGGACTTGCCTATCCAATCTTGGAAGGCCATGTCGGTCTTCTTTCTGCCATTTTCGCTAAAGCTTCTGGTGTCGGCCTCCTGGCATTGGCCGCTGCATCGCTACCCAGCCAACGCACTTTGGCAGCAATCATGGCAGCTGGCGCGCTTGGCGATATCCTGCTGGAATTGCCCGATGGCCTGGTGCCGGGTGGTGCCAGCTTTGCCATCGGCCATGTTGTCGCAATCGCGTTTTACGCGCGCAATCGACTGCAGCCGGCACTGCCATTGGCGGCAAGCGCTGCGGTCGCAGTGATCCTATATGGCCTCGCGATGCCGGCTCTGGTGTTGCCCGCCGGCGCGCCAATCGGCGCGCTCACGCTTTATACGGTGCTGCTTTGCGGGATGGCGGCCAGCACGTTGATCAGCCGATTTCCTCTCAGATTAACGGCGATGGGGGCTTTGCTGTTCGTTCTTTCAGACACGTTTCTGGTGATGGGGCTCGGCGGACGGTTTGTCATGTCCCCGGCCCTTCAGGGCCTTGTCGTTTGGTATGCTTATTATGTCGGGCAGCTCGGCATTTTTGCCGGCATCATATCAGCCAGCCATAACCGGGCCCCAGCTGCATGATCGCAGCCCTGGCTTCACTCGTCGAACGGGGAGGATATGCCGGCATTGTCCTGCTCACGTTCATAGAAACGGTTTTTCCGCCATTGCCTTCGGAAGTGTTCATGCCGATGGCGGGGTTTGTCGCAGCACAAGGGCCGCTTTCCCTGCCCGGCGTTATCGCTGCCGGCACATTCGGCACATTGGCCGGCGCCTGGTTTTGGTACATCGTCGGGAGAGCGGTCGGCCTCGACCGCGCCCGCGAGCTGGCGGCTCGCTATGGCCGATGGTTGACCCTGCACCCGGCCGACATTGACCGCGGCGTCGCGTGGCTTGATGTCCATGGCGCGCCAGTCATGCTGTTCGGCCGCATGATACCGGCGGTGCGTGGGGTCATCTCGATCCCGGCCGGCATTGCCCATATGCCGATCGGGCGCTTCCTGCTGTTTTCCGCGTTGGGCAACGCCATCTGGACGGCACTGCTGATGACCGCCGGCCATCAACTGGGAAGCAATTACGGCGAGGTATCGCGTTGGCTGACACCCGCGTCACAACTTGTCGTCAGCGCTATCATCATCGCCTATCTCTGGCGTCTGATACGCTTCAATCGCCGTTGAGCTCAACCTCGGGCGCCTGATTTTCAGCATCGTCGCCATCATCGTCGGCCGGGATCAGCGCTGCCGAAACGACATGTTCCCCATCGGCCACGTCGAACAAGGTCACCCCCAGCGTCGAACGACCCTTGATACCGACCTGCCCCACCACTGTGCGGATAAGTTTGGCTTGGTCGGTGACAAGCATCAACTGGTCGCCATCCCTTGCCGTAAAGCTGGCGACGACATCGCCATTGCGCTCGCTTTCGCCGATGTTGCGGATACCCTGACCACCGCGCCCTGACTGGCGATACTCAAATGCCGATGACCGTTTACCGAACCCATTGCCGGTGACGGTCAAAATGAACTCCTCTCCCGCGGCAAATTGCGCCATGCGGGTTTCGGACAAAATACGCTCCCCGGGCTCGGATTTCCAAGCGGCAGCCTTGAGATAATCCTCCCGCTCTTGCGGAGTCGCGGCAAAGGCCTTGAGGATCGACATGGAGATGACTTCATCGCCGCCAACGAGCATCATGCCCCGCACACCGGTAGAGGTCCGCGACACAAACTCGCGGACATCATCGACCGGGAAGCGGATCGCCTTGCCGCTGCGCGCCGCCAAGAACACATCATCGGCGACATCGCACAGTGCCACCGCGATCAGCCGGTCATCATTACCATCCTCGAACCGGATCGCGAGCTTGCCGGCCGTCGGCACGTTGGTAAAGGCGTCCATGCTGTTGCGCCGCACACTGCCCTTGGCGGTGGCGAACATGACATGCAGCCGGCCCCATTCAGCCTCGTCCTCGGGCAGCGGCAGCACGGTGGTGATGGTTTCGCCCATCGCCAGCGGCAGCAGATTGTTGAGCGACCGCCCCTTGGCCTGGGGGCTGCCGACCGGCAGCTTCCACACTTTCTGGCGATAAACTTTGCCGGCGCTGGAAAAAAACAGGACCGGATTATGCGTGCTCGTCACGAACAAATTGGTGACAACATCCTCGTCCTTGGTCGCCATGGCGGATCGGCCCTTGCCGCCGCGCCGCTGGGCGCGATATTCGGCGAGCGCAACGCGCTTGATCCAACCCGAATGGGTGACGGTAACGACCATATCCTCCCGTTCGATTAGGTCCTCATCGTCAAGATCATCGCCACCGGTGACGATTTCGCTGCGCCGCTTTGTGCTGAACTGGTCGCCGACAGCTTCGATCTCGGCGCGGAGCACAGCATAAAGCTTGACGCGATCGCTCAGAATGT
>JBMOFG010000167.1:0-5139 GCA_049314415.1 Polymorphobacter sp. | reverse complement strand
TCAGCTCGCCCCCAATGCGCCGCTGCCGCAGAACGGTGCCCTGCTGCTCGGTGAACGCGCCCGGCTGCTCGGCCTGTCGCGGCAGGGTCGCACCTCGGCGAACGGGTCGTGCCGGCTGCTTGATACGGCCGACGGGCGGGTCGCACTCAACCTGGCGCGCGAGGATGATTGGGGGTTGCTGCCGGCGCTGGTCGAGGCCGATGTGGCGGATTGGGCGGCTCTGGCGGTGCAATTGCGTTATTGGTCGACCGGGGCGCTGCTGGCACGCGGAACCGAGCTCGGCCTTGCTATCGCCGCCGATCGTCCGGTGCGGCCACCGCGCCACTGGTGTCGAACCCTGGCGGGCGGTGCAGCGCGCCGCAAGAAACGCCCGCTGGTGCTCGATCTGTCGTCTTTATGGGCCGGGCCGCTGGCGGGGTCTTTGCTGGCGATGCTGGGGGCAGAGGTCGTCAAACTCGAAAGCACTACCCGTCCCGATGGCGCGCGCGGCGGCCACGCCGGCTTCTTCAGGCTGCTCAACGGCATGAAGCAGCATGTCAGCCTTGATTTTGGCGACCGCGCCGGGCTCGCGGCATGGGTGACGCGCGCCGATATCATCATCGAAGGCTCGCGCCCGCGCGCCCTGCAACAGCTCGGCATCGATGCCCGGCGCGAGGTCGCGCGCGGCGCGGTGTGGATCGGCATCACCGGCCATGGCCGCGATGGCGCCAACGCGCTGCGGGTCGGCTTTGGCGATGATGCTGGGGTCGCCGGCGGGCTGGCCCGTGCGATGGCGGCGGGCTGGGGCGAGCCGTTGTTCGCCGGCGATGCGATTGCCGATCCGCTGACGGGGCTTCATGCGGCGCTCGCCGGCTGGCAGGCGTGGCAGGCCGGGCGCGGCGCGCTCATCGACGTGTCGCTGCGGCGGACGGTGGCGTTTGCGGCGCGCGCCGGGCGGGCGCGCGACGTGCAGGCGTGGCAGGCGCTGGCCGATACCGACACGGCGAAACTCTATCCGTTGCGCGCGCCATGCTGATTAAGGATGCCGAGGTAGCGGGCGCGCGCTGCGATGTGCGCATCGGTGGCGGCATCATCTCCGCCATCGCACCCGAATTGTTGCCTGAAGCGGGCGAAGCTGTTGTCGACTCGCGAGGCGGCTCTCTGCTTCCCGGCCTCCACGACCATCATATCCACCTTGATGCGACCGCGGCGGCGCTGCTCTCGCTGCGCTGCGGCCCACCCGCGGTGACCAGCCGCGACGCGCTGGCGCAGGTGCTGGCGGCAGCGCCGGGCAGAGGCTGGCTGCGCGGGGTGGGGTTTCACGACAGTATCGGGCATGTCGATCGTGCCTGGCTCGATGCGCATGGCCCTGATCGGCCGGTGCGCATCCAACATCGTGGCGGGCGGATGTGGGTGCTCAACAGCCGCGCCATCGCCGAAATCGGCGGCGGCGCGCCGACGGATGGCCGGTTGATCGACGGCGATGCGCTGGTTTCATCGCGTCTTGGGCGGGTGCCGCCCGATCTGGCGGCACTGGGGAGCCGGCTCGCGGCGATGGGGATCACCGGTGTGACCGACATGACCCCGCGCAACGAGCCCGCAGATTTCGCCCGCTATGCCGGGGCCGGGATGGCGCAGCATCTGCTGGTGATGGGGCGCGCGTCGCTTGATGCGCAACCGGCCATCGGCCGGGCGCGGCGCGGCGCGGTCAAGCTGCATTATCACGACCATGCCCTGCCCGATCTCGATGGATTGATCGTCGAGATGGCGCGGGCGCATGCCGCCGGGCGGCCGGTGGCGGTGCATTGCGTGACCCGCGCCGAACTGTTCCTGACGCTGGCAGCCATTGAAGCGGCCGGCGCGCATCCTGGCGACCGCATCGAACACGCCAGCATCGCCCCGGATGAGGCAGTCGAATGGATTGCGCGACTGGGGCTGAGCGTGGTGACCCAGCCGCATTTCCTCACCGAACGCGCTGCCGAATATGCCCGCGAGGTCGATTGCGAAGACCGGCCGCTGCTATATCGGCTAAAGACCTGGCGCGACGCCGGGGTGCGGCTGGCGGGCGGCAGCGATGCGCCCTTCGGCGGGCTATGCCCCTGGGCAGCGATGGCGGCCGCCGTGAACCGTCCGCCGGGGTTCGGCGCGGGGGAGTCCGTGTCTCCGGAGGCGGCATTGGGGCTGTTTCTGGGTGATCCCGACGATCCGGGCGGGCCGGCGCGGCAGCTAACCAACGGTGCGCCGGCGGATCTGTGCCTGCTCGATCGCGGCTGGCAGGCAGCGCGGGCGGATCTGGGGGCTGTCGGCGTGTGCTTGACACTGGTGGGAGGGGAGATTGCCGCCGGAGGCGATCTTCTAAGTCGTAATGGCGTCAACCAGGCCCCATTCGAGGGCGGTCCTTGCCGGTACCCGCGCCATTGACAATGCCATCCATGCCGTCCGGTGGCGACCGATGCGGGGGGGCAGGCTGGCGGTGCCGCCGGCGCCGGGGATAAGGCCGTATTTGAGTTCGGGAAGCTGGAACCAGGCGTTGGGCGTGGCGGTCAGCTGATGCGCAAAGGCGGCGATTTCAGCGCCGGCACCGATGGCGGCGCCCTGGACATGGGCGGTGAGGCGGGAGGAAAGCCGGGCAAGGCGGGCGGCGGGGAGGCGGAGCGAGCGCAGCCAATGGGCGGTGGCCGGGTCGCTGGCCTGGCCGAATTCGCTGACCTCGCCGCCGGTCGAGAAGCTGCGGCCGTGCGCCGACAGCTGGACGGGGCCAGACGTGGCCAGGGCGAGATCGAGTGATTCGCACAGCGCGTCGCGCATTTGCCTGCCAATGGCATTGCGGTTGCCCGGGTCGGCGAGGGTGATGTGGAGGGTTTCCCCGGTACGAGCGAGGTGCAGCAGGGGCTCCGCGGGCGTGATCGGCGGCAGCGGGGCGGCTTTTGCCTGCCAGCGGCGGAATTCTGCGCCTTGTTGCAGCGTTGCATAGGCGAGGCTTTCGATGCTCAACGTGTCGGCACGCGACAGGCGCCGGGTGGCGCGCAGGTGCTGGACGAGTATCATCGCGGTAATCGGCGTGCCGGCGATATTGGCGAGCAGCGGCCGGGCCGAGACGAAATTGGGGATATTGACGTCGCAGCCGCGCAATTGCGTGGGGGTTGCGCTGCCGATGGCGATCACCGGGCAGGGCAGCGCTTGTAGCCAGCGGGCGGAGCGCGGGGTGATTGCGGTGTTTTCGATGCACAGCGCCAGGGTGTCGCTGTCGGGTCCGAAGGCCTCCGGCGGCGGCTGCGACGCGATCAGCCGGGCGAGCGCCGCTCGGTCGAGCGGGTCATTTGCCGGCATGCGCCGCGACGATTCCCAGAAACGGCGGGCGTTCGCCGCCACCATCGACTGTCAGCGCTTCGCCGTTGACATAGGCGGCAAGGTCGGAGGCGAGGAACAGCGCGGCATTGGCGATGTCCTGCCCGCTCCCGAGCCGTTTCGCCGGGAGGCTGGCGGCGAGCGCATGTCGGGCGGCAGCCGAGCCATAGGTGAAATCGGCGGTTTCGGTCTCGATCAGCCCCGCAATAATGGCGTTGACGCGGATCGCGGGCGCCCATTCCTGTGCCAGGCTGCGGGTCAGGCCCAACAGCCCGGCCTTGGCGGCGGCATAGACGGCGGTACCCGGCGATGGGCGCACGGCCGACACGCTGGCGATGTTGATGATGCTGCCGCCGGGCGGGATCCAGCGGTGCGCGGCGCGCGCGACGTGGATCGGGGCAAGCAGGTTGAGCGCGATGATTCGTTCGGAAAAGCGCGGGGAAGCGGTGGCGGCATCGGTTTGCGGCGCGCCGCCGGCGTTGTTGACGACGACATCGATGCGCCCGGCCTGCGCGCCGATGGCATCGATCATCGCGGTGACGGCATCGGCATCGCGGACGTCGCACGCCATGAACTCGGCCGGGATCGGCGTTTCGGGCGGGGTGCGGCCACAGGTAAACACGCGGGCGCCGGCATCGGCAAAGGCGGTGACAATATCGCGGCCGATGCCGCGGCTGCCGCCGGTGACGAGGATGATTTTGCCGTCGTAACGCACGCTGTTCATGTTCCCTGCCACAATCGCCACACGAAAGCACGAGCGAGGCGGCCATGACAAGTGACTGATCGGGCCTGTGCGGCTCCAATCGCGGGTGCCGGCAAAAGGGACGGTGCTGTGGCACCGCCCCTTTCACACCGGATGGCCGGATTGATTAGCCTTTGGGCATGATCACCGTATCGATGGCGTGAATGACGCCGTTGCTGCATTCGGTGTCGGCCGAAGTCACCTTCGCGCCACTGACCGTGACGCCGTCGGTTCCATCAATGTCGAGCTTTTCGCCCGACACAGACACGGGGTACAGCTTCTGGCCCTTCGCGTCGGCGGCCATGACCTTGCCGGGAAGCACATGGAGCTTCAGGATTGCAGTGAGCTTCGCCTTGTTTTCCGGCTTCACCAGATCGTCGACGGTGCCGGCAGGCAGCTTGGCAAAGGCCGCGTCGGTCGGCGCAAAAACAGTGAACGGGCCAGGACTCTTCAGTGTAGAGACGAGATCAGCGGCAGTAACGGCCGCGACCAAAGTCTTGAAGGAACCAGCTGCAACAGCCGTATCGACAATGTCGTGCATGATATGAGCCTTTCGGGGTTATGACTATCGAATGTAGCGTTGTAATAAACGCCCTTTCTTTGATGTCGGTTCCCCGTGTTTTGAATCTAATCTGCAATTTTGTTGGTTTATTTTTTATTTTTTGCGCAGTGCCATTCTCCGCCGGCATGGCGGTCGATGTGGTGCAGGCGATGCAGGCGTTGCCGTATCGCAGTGCCGATGCCCGGAATAGCGCGCCTTTCCCGAAAAATGGGCTCCCTTATGGCGCTGTAAACCGGCAGGCCTGGATCAGGGAAATCGTGCCTTTGGCGGCGACGAACGTCCGCATTATGCGATAAATCACGTTTTATGGCTTCGATATGCGTAATTGGCTTGCGGTTTGGCGACGTGATTGCTTTTAGTGCGACCATGATCAGGGAGCACGGGCCGTGAGTATTTGTGCATTGGGTTATGTCGTTGTCGCCGCGACCGATGTCGCGGCGTGGCGGGGCTTTGCCTGCGATGTGCTTGGCTTCATGGCCGGCGCGGCGCGGGCCGATGGTGGGCTGGC
>JBMOFG010000166.1:0-5161 GCA_049314415.1 Polymorphobacter sp. | reverse complement strand
GCGAACGCGGCGCGCCGGCGGATGGCTCAATTGCCGCCGGGCCGGCCCTCGCCGCGGTGCGCACCAGGGAGGCGCAATGTTCGGCGCGGGCGCTCGGCATCGCGCCGCCGCGCTTCCTGGGGTTCGAGGACGGCAGCCTCGGCGAGGCATCCCGCCCGCCGGGCAGCCGGCTGAAGGCGCTCGGCAGTGCGATCCGTGCGCTTGTTGCCGACGTCCGCCCGCGTGCCGTTGTCACCTGGGGTCCCGATGGCGGCTATGGCCACCCCGATCACCGGCTGGTCAGCGCCGTCACCAGCGAGGTCGTGCTCGGTGCCGTCAAGGCACCGCCGCTGCTTTACATCGGCCTGCCGGCTGCCGGGCTCACCGCTCACCCGCCGCGGTTGATGGCGTGGACCGGTACCGATGCCGCGCTGCTGACCGTGCGTATCCCCTTCACCGCCGCCGATGCCGCTGCCGCCCGCACAGCTGCGCTCTGCCACCGCAGCCAGTTCGCCGCCCCCGCCATCGTCGATGCCGTCATCGCAGAACTCGAACCCGTGCTCGCCGGCGCCGTCCGTCTGCGCCCCGCCGTTCCGACCAAAGGCAATCCCCTCAAATGACCCAAGCCCCCGCCGTCCGCGGCGACGTGCTCGGCCAGCCGCGCGGGCTCGCCTGGCTGGCCGGCACGCAATTCTGGGAAGCCTTTTGGCTCTTCGGCATGCAGACGCTTCTGGCTACTCCACGCCGGCATCATCACAGTTGGCGCTTTGCTGTTACTCGCCTTGCGGCCGGGAGTGCGATGATTATTGGCTGCCCCAAGACAGGCAATAGGCGCTGGTGCTCGTGACGATAGCCGACGAACCACAAAGGCTGCAAAAGATGCAGGCTGCCGCTGGCGGTTATTTGTGGAACGCCTAGACGCGCAGCCGGGTTGGCGATGGTCCCGACTAGACACTGCCGCCTCGCAATCAGGCAAAGACTTTGCGCAAAGACAGTGTGAGACTGCGGCCCAACGGATCGAGTTGATCGCGTTGATAGCCCAGCGGGATTGTGCCGCTCCGATCGCGCACTACCAGCCGCGTGTCGGCAATGTTATTGACAGCCAGGCTGATCCGCATTCCGCGCATCCAACGCGCCCGCCGCACCAGTTCCGGACGTTGCCCCAAATCGGCAAACATTCGCAGGTTGATGGTGGTCAGTCCCGAGAAGAACAGATCGTCGGGCGATTGCGTCGCGCCCGACGGGTCGTTGAGTACCCGCGTCGCGCTTTGCCAATTAAGGCTTAACCGCCCGCCAAGCCCGCCATTTGCTGCCCCGGCGCGCATTTCGATCTCGTGACGCGGCTGGCCACCGCGGTTGCCGGTCGCAGACCCGTCGAGCAAATCCAGCAGCGGCACTCCGTCCCGAATGAGAATCCGCTCCTGAAGGCGCCAGGTGTGGAACATCGACAGCTGGAAACGCCCGTTCATATCGCGCAACCCGCCAAAACCCCCGCCGCCCGGGCGCCCACCGCCGCCGAATCCGCCACCAGGCCCGGCAACGCCGGGCGGGCCGCGCGTACCGGCCGTCGCTGATCCGGGCTGCGGCGCTCCGCCAGTAGCAGCACCTGCCATGCGCTGGGCTTCAAAGGCCGCCCGGCGTCGTGCCGCAGCTTCCCGCGCCGCCTTGCCCGGCTCCAGCGCTTCCGAAAAATTGAACCCCCAGCGCAGTTCCTGACGGTCGGCACGCGTGAAATTGACTGAGCGATTGTCGATGCGCAGCAGTCGGCCGTCGCTGCCGCGCTGAAAGCGATCGGGAAAGGCCGCTTCCAGTTCGGCCGTGGCGGTGGGGAAACCGACAATCGGGTTTTCGATGCGGCTGTCGATGAAATTGGCGCTCAGCGACAGGTCCGCGGTGAAAGGGCGGAGCGTTGCCCCCAGTTTGCGTACCCGGCGGCGATCGGCCACCAGCGCCGCATTGCCGCCATCGAGCCGGCTGATATCGACCGTTTCTCCACGCACGAAATCGAAGACACGGACGTTGGGTGTTAGCACTTGCGGGTCGCCGAGTTGCTGAATTGTCGGCGCGCCCTGCTCGTCGGTCTGGGAAAAAATCAGTTCGATGCCGTCACGCGGTCGCCAATTGGCGCCAAAGCCCGTGGTAGTCAGCGCCCCGAAATCCGACAATCGATCGATGGCAATATTGGCGTTGACTGACAGCGAGCCCAGTGCCGGCAACACATCGTTGCGAACACTGGTCAGCGGCAGGTCGAAACTTGCCTGAAAATCACTCTGGGTGCGCGACAGGTCGGCGCGCTGAAAGCTCCCAAGTCGCCGCGATTCGGATTGCAGGCTGCGCGCCTGCAATCCGGCCTTCAGGCTGGCGGTCAGGTCGCCGGCAGGCAACAACAGCAGCGCGCCATTGGCAGTCAGATCCGCATCGGCGGCATCGGTGTTGCTGGTCGCCAGGTCCCGGACCAATGCCCCGGCCAGCACCGCCGGGCCATAGGGATTGAGCGCCGGATCGCTTGCCAGCAATGCCGTCTGGACGCCGCCCAGATCGAGCCCGCGATCGGTCAGTATTTCGGTCTCGGCGTGACTGTAGTTGGCGGTCAGCGCCCAGGCCCAGCCCTTGATGCGGCCGTTGAACACGGTGCCGATGCGCCCGGTCCAGTCATCAGCCTGGCGCTGCAACGCCGGCTCGGCATAGCGATTGACCAATGTGCTGGCGGCGAAAGGCGAGAATGGGCCGCCCGCCGGCACGATAAGGCTGGCCGAAGGCAGGCCGATCAGGCTCGTGCGGTCGTTTGATTCAAAACCACCGGTGACGGTGGCAGCGACATTGCCGAGAATCGTGCCGGCATAGCTGCCACCCAAGGTCAGCGTTCGCGCTTCGGGCAGCAGCGACCTTGCGCGGCCAAGGCTGGTGACATTGGCAGCGTTGGCACCCGGCACGAAATCGCCCAGTCGCGGGGTTGCTGACGCGGCGCTGGCCGGGACAGCAGCCACAATAACCGTCTGGCCGGCAAGGCGGCTCAATGCTGGATCGATCTCGGCACCGGGCAATAATGCAGTGACATTACCAACCAGATCGAAAGGCCGAAGAGGCGTTGGTTGGACGATATTGCGTTCGGCTTCACGCACCAGACTGTCATGGCGCAATTCGCCCTCGAGACTGAGCCGCGTGCCATTGCGCAACCGCAGGAAATTCGCTTCGGCTTGCGCGCTGCTGCGGCCACCCTGCAGCGGCCCGCCGAAATCGAACTCGCTGGTCACGGCGCGAAAGCGTTCGCGCAGCACGAAATTGACGACGCGCTGATCCGCGCGGTAACCGTATTTTAGCGCGACCTCCTCCGGCAATATCTCGACGCGCTCGATCGCTTCGGGGGGAATGTTGCGGATTTCGGCAAAGCCCGAAACACGCTTGCCACTGATCAGCACGATCGGCATCCCGCCGCCGCGGCCGCGGCCGCTACGCGTCTGGGGGGCCAGTTCCTGCAGCAATTCGGCGATGCTCGATGCGCCGATGGCGCGGATATCTTGGGCATTCAGTGTGACTTCGGCGGGAATATCGCCGAGCACCTTGCCTCGGTCGCGCAGGCCGTTGACAACAATGGTGTCCGGCTCATCCAAGGGCTGCGGCGTAACGACTGGCAGCGCCTCACCTAGCGGCGGCGAAGTCTGAGCAGACGCGGTAGCCGACAAAGAAACCATAGCCAGCAAAACTATCCAGTGCAGCGGCGGCACGCGAAAAATCTTGCTCACGATGAACCCCTGCCCAAAAATCACGGCACCAACCCCCTTACGGTCGCGTGCCCGCCAAATCCCCTGCAAACGGCCGACTGCGACATCAAGCGCCCGATTTGCCCAGCAACCGCTTCCCCCGCAGGAGCGCGGCGCGATTAGCGAAATCATCAAAACCGACGTGCTACCTATCCCGTTCATCCCTGACTATCGCGGCGAACCGTTGTTATTTCAACGCGCCGGTCTGCGGCGGCAGCACCATGGTCATGTTGGCAAGGCGTCGCGACGCGGCTTTTCTTCGCGTCAAAATGCGCTAGCGTCGCCCGATGCAACCGAATTTCGACATATCCGCCGTGCGCGCCGCCTTTCCGGCACTTGCCTTGACCGATGCGGGGATGCAGCGTCGCTATTTCGATGCCCCGGCGGGCACGCAGGTGGCCGGCCGCGTCATCGATGCGATGCGCGGTGCCATGATTAATGCCTGCGCCAATGATGGCGGCGCATTCCGCACATCGGTCGCCGCCAGCGCCATCGTCGATGCCGCGCATGATGGTGCCGCAGCCTTGTTCAACTGCGACCCCGACGAGATTGTCTTCGGGCTCAACACCACATCGCTGTTCTTTGAATTCGCCACGCTGATCTCGCACGACTGGCAAGCCGGCGACGAAATCGTTCTGACGCGGATGGACCATGATGCCAATGTCTCGCCGTGGTTGCGGGCGGCGGCCGACAAGGGCGTTACCGTGCGCTGGCTGGAATGGGACCGGGAGACATTCGAATTTCGGTATGACACCCTCGATGCACTGATCGGGTCACGTACCCGGCTTGTCGCTATCGGCCAGGCCAGCAATTTTCTCGGCACCATCAACGATGTCACGCGGGTCTGTGCAGCGGCGCGGGCCGTCGGCGCGATCAGTGTCGTCGATGCAGTGCAATCGACCCCGCATATCGCCATCGATGTTCGCGCCATCGGTTGCGATATCCTCTGCGCCTCGGCGTATAAATTCTTCGGTCCGCACGCCGCGATCATGTTCCTTTCCCGAGCGATGCAGGCACAGTTGCGGCCATGGAAGGTGCGACCGTCGGTCGAAACGATGCCGACACGCTTTGCGCCGGGCACGCCCAGCTTCGAAGCCCAGGCCGGAACGCTCGCTGCGATCGAGCATTTCGCCTAGATCGGCAGCCATTGCGGTGGCGCGCCGGCCACGGCATCGCTGCGGCAGCGCCTTACCGCCGGCTTTGAAGCAATAATCGCCTATGAAACCGACCTCATGCGCCAGTTTCTGTCCGGGCTTGCCACCCTGCCGGGCATCACGCTGCACGGCATCGGCAATGCCAACCGGCTGGCTTCGCGGGTTCCGACGTTCACCTTTTCGATTGCCGGACATGAAGCGCCGAAGGTGGCAGCAGCGCTGGCCAATCGCAACATCTTCACCTGGGCCGGCTATTTCTATGCCTGG
>JBMOFG010000165.1:0-5174 GCA_049314415.1 Polymorphobacter sp. | reverse complement strand
GAAAAAGCCCTTGGGCACCACCGTGAAACCCCAGACAGCAACTCCGATCGACACCATGGTAAGCCCGCCGACGATCTTGCGATGGCGCAGCGTCGCATCGACACCCCGGAGATATTTCGCCTGCAACACGCCAAAAGCCCGGGTCGAGGCGCGGGCAACACGGCTCCCCTCGCCCTGGTGCCCGCCTTTCAACACGCGTGCCGCGATCATGGGGATCAGCGTCAGCGACAGGATGGCGGAGATGCCGATAGCGATCGTCATCGTTACCGCAAATTCGAAGAACAACCGGCCGATGACCCCGCCCATGAAGAGCAGCGGGATGAACACCGCGACCAGCGACACCGAGATCGACAACACCGTAAAGGCAATCTCGTTAGCGCCGCGGATCGCCGCCGGACGCGGTTCCTCGCCATCCTCGATGTGGCGGACGATATTTTCCAGGACGACAATCGCGTCGTCGACGACAAAACCGGTCGCCAACGTCAGCGCCAGCAGCGACAGATTGTCGAGATTGAAGCTGAACAGGTACATCCCGGCGAACGTGCCGACCGCTGCCAGCGGCAGCACCACAGCGGGGATAATGGTGGCGCGCCAGTCGCCCAGCACCAGATAGATGACAAGGATGACCAGAATAGCGGTGCCGACCAACGTGATCTGGGCATCGACAACCGAATCGCGCACTGACTCAGACCGGTCGACCACCGGCATGACGCTCACCGACGGCGGTATCGAAGCGCGGATCGCCGGCAATTCCGCCAACACGTCATCGACCAGCTTGACGACATTGGCGCCCGGCTGGCGGGTAATGGCGACGGTAAGGCTGGGTTCGCCATTGAAGCGCGCGCCACCGCGCAACTGTTCATAGCTGCTGATTACCTTGGCGAGATCGCCCAGTCGCACCGGCAGGCCGTTGCGTGCGGCAACGATGATCTTTGCAAAATCCTCGGGACGTTCGAGATTGCCACTGGCATCGAGGATATAGCTGCGGTCGCCACCGGTAATGGCGCCGACTGCAACATTGCTGTTGGCGGCGGCGACGGCGCTGCGGATATCATCGGGGGTCAGGTTGCGCACCGACAGCGCCGCAGGATCAAACTGGATGCGAATGGCATAGCGCCGGCTGCCATAGGTCTGCACCTCGCCAACCCCGGTCATTGTTGAAATGCGCGGGATGACCAGTGTGTCGACGATGGTCTGCAGCGCATTGGCCGGGCGCGTCTTGTCCCGCACCGACAGGATCAGCACGGCCTGATCGGCCGGGTTGACCTTCTTGAAGGTCGGCGGCGCCGGCATTTCGACCGGCAACCGACGGGTGACGGCGGACAGTGCCGATTGCACATCGAGCGCGGCGGCATCGATATTGCGATCAAGCGCGAACTGGATGGTGATGTTAGTCGAACCGGTCGACGAGGACGATGTTATCTGGTCGATACCCGATATCGTCGCCAATTGTCGCTCGATCGGCGTGGCAACCGACGACGCCATTGTCGCCGGGTTGGCACCGGGCAGATTGGCGCTGACCTGGATGGTCGGCAGGTCGACTTCGGGCAGTGCCGACACCGGCAACTGGCGATAGCCGAAAAAGCCGGCGAAAATGATCGCCAGACTGAGCAGCACGGTTGCCACCGGCCGTTCGACGGCAAGACGCACAAACCCCATCAGCCGCCGACCGCTGTCGCCGGATCGGCCGCGATAGCGCCCCTTGCCTGCGTGCGCAGCCCGGCGTTGCGGGAGCCGCCCCGCGTGCGCACCCGGTCACCGGGCTTCAACTTGGTCAGCGCGTCGGTGACGATATGTTCGCCCGGCGCAACGCCGCTGGCCAGATAGACCTGGCCATCGGCGCGCCCGGCGACGCCAACCGTCCGCATGACGACTTTACTATCGGCACCGATTGCCCAAACGAACGGTGCGTCACGGCCGGTCTGGACCGCGGCTTCGGGCAGCTTGATGCGCGTTACTGCCGTGCCCAGCGGCAGCACCACGTTGATGATCGCGCCGGGCCACAGCACATCGCCGCTGTTGGTGAACTCAGCCTTGGCGGCAACACCGCCATTGCCGGGATCGACGTTGTTATCAAGGAACGCCAGGCGCCCGGTGGCAAGCGGCGGCGCATCGCCCGTGGCTGCATCCTGCGCCCGCGCTGTCACGGTCAGGCGGCCCGCCGCCATGGCGCCACGCACCTGCTGGATATCAACAGCCGGCACCAGAAAACGCACGGCGATCGGCGACAATTGGTTGATGGTGACAAGCGGCAGCACATCCCCCGGACGCACTGTCGCCCCGACCCGAAAGCCAAGTTCGCCGGTACGTCCCGCCACAGGCGCGCGAATGGTCAGATAGCTGAGCAGGGTTTCGGCGCTGGCGACCTGCGCCTGCGCGCCGGCAATTGCGGCCTCGGCCGAGCCAGCGAGCGCGCGGCGCTGATCGAGAACGGCGCCAGAGATGAAGCCCTTGCCGACGAGCGCTTCGGCCCGCAGAAGATCGCTGCGCGTCTGCAGCGCGGCAGCACGGGCGCTGGCCAGCCCGGACTGCGCCTGCGCCAATTGAGCCCGGGCTGCACGGTCGTCGAGCCGGAACAGGGCCTGTCCGCTGCTGACATCATCGCCTTCGCGAAACAGGATGGCGGTTATCTGGCCATCAATGCGCGGTCGCACCGCGACCGATTGCAAGGGCGTAACGGTGCCCAGCGCCACCAGTTGCGGCGCAAATTCGGCGGCGGCGGCAACGCTCGTTCCCACCATCATCGGCGGACGCTTCTTCCGGTCGGCATCCGTCCCGCCGCCACAGGCGACCAGCGTCAGAGCCAGCGAACTGACCCCGATCAGATGAAAGTGAGGAGGCAACTTCATATCAATATTACGATCCCATACGCCGCCCGGTTCGGGAAGCCCCCGCGGCCTGGCCAGAACTTCCGTCGCCACCCTGTCTGGTCGAACCGAACGGCTGCGGCCATATGCCCAATAACGCAGCCTGCTCACGCCTTCAGACGCCACCCCAACCGAATCACCCGGTAGCACAGCGCCCATAGCGAAACATTGACCAGCGCCAGAATGACCGCGCCCTGCACCAACAAGCCGTCAGATGTGCCGATGAAACCCGAACGGAACCCATCGATGATGTAGAAGAACGGGTTGCCATGGCTGATCATCGCCATCGTCGGGTTAACCTTGTCAATGGCATAGAAGGTCCCCGACAACAAGGTCAGCGGCTGGATGACGAAATTGGTAACGGCGGCGGCATGATCGAACTTGTCGGCCCAGACACCGCTGAGAACGCCCAGCAATGACAGCATTACCGCGCCCATGGTGCCAAAATAAACCACCAGCACAGGGCTGGCGACCGGCACGTTGACACCCGGCGCAACCGCCATCACCGTCCATACTGCAATGCCGACCAGCCACGCCCGGGTTACCGCGCCGGCGACATATGCCATCACCAATTCACCGGCCGACAGCGGCGGCATCAGCACATCGATGATCGAACCTTGCACCTTGGCGACCAGGATAGACGAAGAGGAATTGGCAAAGGCGTTCTGGATCATGCCCATGACGATCAGCCCCGGCCCGAGGAAATCGGCATAGGGCACGCCGAGCACGGCGGTGCGCGTCCCGCCCAGCGCCAGGGCGAAAATCACCAGAAACAGCAGTGTCGTAATCGCCGGTGCCCAGATCGTCTGCAACTGCACCTTGAAAAAGCGGCGGACTTCCTTCAGGTAAAGGGTCTTCAACCCTTGCCAGTTGACCGACGGGATCACGACAACACCCGGCTCAGGATGGCGGCTTTCGGGATTTGCAGGAAACGACATGCTCTGGCTTTACCGCCGGGACCGCCCGGGCCGCAACCCGGTTCGGCAAAAGGAATGAAATAGATGGCCTGGACCGACGAACGCATCGCGCAACTGAAAGCCGGCTGGGAAGGCGGCATGACCGCCAGCCAGATCGCCGAACAACTTGGTGAAGGTGTCACCCGCAACGCCGTTATCGGCAAGGCGCACCGGCTGGGGCTGGAATCGCGCCCGTCGCCGGTCAAGGCGGGCGACGACACCGACGTTGTCGTCATTGCTCGTCCCGTCACCACGGCCCCGGTGGCCGCGGCCGCCGCGCCGGCGGCGGTTCCCGCTCCGGTTGTCACGCGCCCGGTGGCCAAGAAAGCGGTGCGCAGCGGCAAAGCCGCCAAGACCAGCCTGCTCGATCTGAATGAAAAGATCTGCAAATGGCCGATTGGCCATCCCGGCGACAGCGATTTTCATTTCTGCGGCAAGCCTTCGCAGGCTGGCTTCCCCTATTGCACCGAACATTGCCTGCAGGCCTATCAGGCGCAATTGCCGCGGCGCGATCGTGATCGCCGTCCGCCGCCGCAGATGCCCGGCATGCCGAGGCGATGAGCGGCGGCAAATAGCAACGCTGTTTGTCAACGCGCTCACGTCCGGCCAGCGCGGCGGCACGCGCTCTTGTGCGCCGCCGCGCATGCCATCAACCGCGGCATGCCGCCGCTTTTCCCGGCCCCTACACCAGCTTCACCGTCGCGACCTGACCCTGCACCTCGCGCTTGGGATCGCCGCCGAACAGCGTCTTCAAACCGGCGAGCAGACTGGTATCGCTCAGCCAGATTTCGGCGTCCTCGACATCGAAGCGCAGCAGCGTCAGGTCGGGATCCTGCCTGCCGCCGGCGTACCAGGCGGCAATCATCGGGTTCCACAGCCGATCGATAATCGCAGGGTCGTTGCTGACCGTCAGCCGGCCATGGATGCTGGCGACCAGGTCGTGCCCCTTGGCGATGAAACTGGCGACGGCGCGACTGCTGCTGTCGAGCCGGGTGACCAGCGTCACCTGTTTCGCCGTAAACAGCCAGATCGGGCCATGCTCCCCTTCCGTCACCGCCGTCATCGGTCGCATGTGGCAATCGTCGTCACCGGCAAGGCCGACCATCATGGTACGGTCGGCATGCACGGCTTTCCAGAATTTTTTGGTCATTTCGGCAGGTGTTGTCATCTGGGCATCCTTTCATGGTTGCCCGTTTGCAAACGCGCCATAGAGAGCCGGGTTGCGCTCGCCGGTCGCTCCGGTTAACGTAAGCGTCAACCAACCGGGAGCGCAACCAGTGACGAGCCAGCAACATTTCGACGTCATCATCGTCGGCGCCGGCTTGTCGGGGATCGGTGCCGCCGTGCATTT
>JBMOFG010000164.1:0-5177 GCA_049314415.1 Polymorphobacter sp. | reverse complement strand
ACCGATTGATGAACTTGTCGTTCTGCTTGGCGATGGCGGTGATGTCCGCGTGCCGCGTGATCGACCAGAAGGGGCGAAAGCCGGTCGGTTCTGTCCAGTGTACCGGGTCGGTGGCGCGCAGCTCGGCATAGGCGCCGAGCACGCTTTCATCGGCATAGTTCAGCGGGTTGACCAGCCGGTTGTCGAGCGTGCTGTTGTCATAGCCGGGAAAGGGCACGGTCATTGTTGTCGGTCCTATTGGTTGCGGCCGCGCGCCTGGACGGCGCTGCGGGCGGCTTCGACGGCGGCGGCCGACACCTGGCCATTGGCGGCGACGGAACGTTCGGCCTCGATCGCCATGCCCTCGCCGAAGCTGACGGCATAGCCATCGGCAATCAGCTTTTTATAGGTGGCGCTGAAGCCCGGAGCGATGGTCGCCATGTCGGCGGCAAGCGCTTCGGCCGTCGCCATCAACTCGGCGGCGGGGACGACGCGGTTGACGAGGCCCCAGGCAGCGGCGGTCGTCGCATCGAGGAAATTGCCGGTCAGCGACAGTTCGCGAGCGCGATAGGGGCCTATGAGGCGCGAGAGTTTCTGGCTGAGCCCCCAGCCCGGCATGATGCCGACACGGGCGTGCGTGTCGGCAAAGCGGGCGCGGTCGCTGGCGATCAGCACGTCGCAGGCCAGCGCGACTTCAAAGCCCCCGGTGATGGCAACGCCGTTGATCGCGCCGATGCACGGCTTGGTGAGCAGCTCGATGGCCTTGACCGGATTGTCATCGGCGGTTTCGGCATTGGCGGCGCCGAGCCCTTCGTTGCCCAGTTCTTTCAGATCGAGCCCGGCGGTGAAGGCACGATCGCCGGCACCCGTAAGGATGACGACGCGAACATTGTCATCGGCCTCCAGCGCCCGCATCGCGGCGGCAAGCTCGCAGCGCATCTGGCGCGACAGGGCATTCATCGCGCCGGGGCGGTTGAGCGTCACGGTGGCGATCGCCCCGCTGATGCTGGTGATGACGGTGGCTTCGGTCATGGCAATCTGTCCCCAATCGAGCGCAACTTAGCGAAATTCGGCACGCTGTATGCCTCTAAATGACGTCAGGCGGATGCGTTCAGGCCAAGGTGATCAAGAACGCCGGCGCAGGATCAGATACCAGGCGCCGGCGCCGCCATGGCGGGGGTGCGCCGGGCGGAAGGCGGCGATGCGGTTGCGCAAATGGCCGGCATCGAGCCAATGGTTGATCTCGGCCTTGATGCGGCCCGGCCGGTCGCCGCGGCCCTTGCCGGTGATGACGAGGATGATGCGTTCGCCCTGCGCTGCCGCGCTGTCGAGTGCGGTGGCGAGCACGGCATGCGCGGCATCGAGCGTGTGGCCGTGCAGATCGACGACGCGATCAGGGCGGATATCACCCTGGCGCAGTCGTCGGTCCCAACTGCCATCAAGCGTGGCGGCAGCGACCGGTGCGAGGGCGTTGCGCGGCGTCTGCAGGGACCGCGGCGGGCGCGGCGGCGGGGCGGAAACCCGCGGTGCCGGTTCGATGCGCGGCGGCGCGATGGGCAGCGGCGGCGCGATGCGCCCGGGCAGTGGCCGGACCGAGGCGGCGATTCGCGCCCAGAGCGCGATCTCGGGAGCGGAAAGCCGGCGCGCCATCAGCGTTGCAAGGGTGCTGCGGCGTTCGACAAGAGCCGCGCCGCGGCCGCGGGTGGCAGCAGCACGACAATCTGCGCCACCGCTGCCTGTGCCCCGGCTTCGGCGCGGGCGACGGCGCCGCTGCCACGAAACAGGTCGATCCGATTGGCGCCCTTGATCGCGCCGCCGGTGTCCTGCGCCACCATCAGCGCGCTGAGCGGGACATTGCCGGGCAGGGTGGTCGTGACGAACAGCGGCGCGCCAAGCGGCAGGAAAGCCGGATCGGCGGCGACCGAGACACCGGGCGCGACGGCGATGCCCATCGCGCCGACCGGGCCATCGCCGGCGATTTCCCGAAAGAACACCACCGACGGGTTGGCCGCCAAAAGCGCCGGCGCCTTGTCCGGGTTGGCGCGCAGCCAGGCGAGGATCGAATCCATGCTGACGCCACCCTTCGGCAGGTCGCCGCGATCGAGCAGCACTTTGCCGATCGCGACATAATCGCGGCCGTTCTGGCTGTCATAGCCGATACGCATGATGCCGCCGTCGGGCAGGCGCAAGCGCCCGGAACCTTGAATTTCGAGGAAAAAAGCCTCGTACGGGTCCGCGGCATAGGCGAGTTCGAGGCCCTTGCCGGTGAGCGCCCCGGCCATGATGGCGCCGCGATCAGGGTAGGGAAGCAGCATATTGCCATCGAGCCTGCCGCGCAGTTTGCGGCCTTTCAGATCGGCGGCAAAGCGCCCGAGATCGACTTCGATGAGATCGGGCGGACGGCGATAGAAGGGGGTGGCATAACCCGGCGCGGCGGCGCGCGCGCCGGCGATTTCGGGCTCATAATAGCCGGTGGCAAAGCCGGTCCCCGCGGCAATGGTGACCGCGGTGAACTGGCTGCGAAAAAAATCAGCGGCATCGCCGGTTGCCGCGGCGGCGGCACAGACAGCTGCCCAATCGCCGGCGCGGGTCAGGCCGCTGCGATCTTCGCGCGCCTGCAGCGCCGGGCAACTGCGTCGAAAGGCGGTGCGCGCCGCTTCGGCACCGGCGGGCGCGGAGAAGACCGCAGTCGCGATGGCAAGATCGGCAGCGCGCCTTGGCGCCGGCGGTGTCGGTTGCGCCACGGGATCGGGAGGCGCTGTAGGCAATCGTTGCGGGATCGGCTGGCGCGGCGCACAGGCGGCAAGCAACAGCGAGCCGATGAGCAGCAACCGGGTTTTGGTGGCCTGCACGCCCCGCAGGGCCCGATCAGGCGCCGGGTTCGTCGTCGGTGGCGATCAACAGCCAAGCCGGGTCGCCGCTGCCGGCGTGGCGGCTGAAGGTCCAGACATCGGTCGCCGGCGCCGCTTCGGTGCCGTTGCTGCTGATACGGGCGACGAAACGCACCGTCACTTCGGCCATCTGGCCGATCATTTCGGCGCCGGTGATCGCGGCGCTGTCGATCGCGATGACGCGATTCTCAAGCCTTACCCCGTCGCGGTCCTCGATGGCGGTGGCGAAATTTTCCTGCACTTCGTCGGAGACCAGGCCCTCCATGGCGCCGATATTGCCATCCCAAAAGGCGGACAGGATCATGCCATAGGCGGCGCGCGCGCCGGCCATGAACTGGGCAGGATTGAAACTGGGGTCGGCATCGGCGACCGCTTGCAGGGCGGGGGCCAGATCGGCATCGGTGCCGGCGGGAACCGCGACGGGTTCATGGTTGCGCATGTCGGGGGCGCGGCTGGCGGTTGTGGTGATTTCGGGCACCCCGGGACGAAAACTGTCCACCACCGGGCGTTCCGGCCCGGTGCGTTTGCCCAGCACGCTGACAAGCCGCAGGCCGATGAACGCTGCCAGCATCGCCAGCAGCACGATCTCGATCCAGGAACTCCCGTCAGACATTGTCTTGGCCTTGTCCGTTGCGAACGACGTCCGTTGCGAACGACGCTTCAACATCATCATAGCAGGCAATCTATATTGCGGTCCATCGTCACAATACATATGCGGCATCTGACGCAGGGCGCGATGCTATTGCCATATGCATCATGACAGCCGGTGCGGGGAGTCCATCCGGGTCGGGACAGGTCTGTACGATGGTGCGGACGGCGGGACTCGAACCCGCACTCCCATCAAGGGAAGCAGATTTTAAGTCTGCTGCGTCTACCGGTTTCGCCACGTCCGCCCGTGCCGGCCGGGCAACATGCTGTGCTGCCCGTTACCGTTGCTCGGGATTTGTTCTGCACACCGTTCCGGCAAGCTGTCGATCTATGTTTTTTATCTGCGCGCCGGCACTGGTTGCACCGGTTGCATGCGGGTCTATTCCGCGTTCAATCGCTCTCGCAGTTCCTTGCCCGGCTTGAAATAGGGCACCCGCTTGGCATCGACCTTGACCGCAGCGCCGGTGCGCGGATTGCGTCCGGTCCGCGCTTCGCGGCCTCGCGTTGAAAAAGCACCGAAGCCACGAAGCTCTACGCGCCGGCCACCGGCCAGGGCATTGGTGATCTGGTTGAAGATCGTCGCAACGATCGCTTCCACATCACGCAAGGTCAGGTGCGGGTTCGCTTCAGCGACCGCACTGACGAGTTCCGACCTGATCATTATTGTTTCCTGTCCCAACCCACAAAACAACGATGTGTGAGAGCACACCATCCATGCTGCTCTAGTTTTAACCCTGTACAATCGTCGGTCAAGGTTGTTCGGCTGTCAATCATGCCCTGAGGGGGCGGTTTTCAGCAATACGCCGCCGCTTTTTTCAAAGCGACGGCGTATTGTTTGCCTGCGAAGAACAAAATCCAGCTGAGGCGGCGAGACCGCCGGGCCGGATCAACCCTTGTCGGCGTCTTCCTTGGCCTTGTTGAAGGCGGCACCAAGGATGTTGCCGAGCGTGGCACCCGAATCGGACGTGCCGTACTGGGCGACTGCGGCCTTTTCTTCGCTGATCTGCATCGCCTTGATGCTCAGCATCGGCTTGCGACCCTTTTCAAAGCCGATGATCATCGCATCGACCTTCTGGCCGGGCTGGAAACGCTCGGCCTTTTGTTCGTCACGATCGCGCGACAGGTCGCCGCGCTTGATGAACACCACCGGGCCATCGTCGCCGACCTGGACATCGATGCCGCCATCACGCGCCACGACCACGGTCGCGGTGATGATGTCGTTCTTCTTGAGGTTGTCGGCTGCAGCCTGGCCTTCGGTGCTGGCAATGACGCGCGGACCCTGGCTTTCGTCGAGCTGCTTGATGCCGAGCGAGATACGCTCCTTTTCGACATCGACTTCAAGGACAACGGCCTGGACGCGTTCACCCTTGTGGTGACGGCCAAGTGCCTGTTCGCCGGTGAGACCCCAGGCGATGTCCGACATGTGAACCATGCCATCGACTTCGCCATCAAGGCCGATGAACAGGCCGAATTCGGTGCTGTTCTTGACTTCGCCTTCAACCTTGGTGCCGACCGGATGGGTTTCGGCAAAGACTTCCCACGGATTGCGCTGTGCCTGCTTGAGGCCGAGCGAGATACGGCGCTTTTCTTCGTCGACTTCGAGGACGATGACTTCGACTTCCTGGCTGGTCGAAACGATCTTGCCGGGGTGGACGTTCT
>JBMOFG010000163.1:0-5177 GCA_049314415.1 Polymorphobacter sp. | reverse complement strand
CGACGAAGCCGCCCAACTGCGCCGCGCGTTCGAGTTCGCCTTCCCGATCTATGAGTTCATGCGCACGCGCAGCACCCAGTTGGCCCGCGCCCGCGCCTTCGGCCTGCCCAATGCCGTCAATTTCTTGTTGCCCAAGCTGACCTTGGCCGGCGCGGCCGATCGCGACATCACGACGCCCAACAATGACACGCTCTATGGCAGCGTCTGGATGGACCTGTCGGCGGGGCCGGTGGTCGTCGAAATGCCGGCGCTGGCCGGGCGCTACAATTCTGCGGCGCTGATGTCGTTGCAGACCGACAATGTCAGCATTATCGGCACCCGCACCGGCAACCTTGGCGGCCGCTATGCCTATGTGCCGCCGGGCTATACCGGCGTGGTGCCAGCCGGCGCCGAAGTGGTGCGCAGCGCCACCACTGATGCCTGGCTGCTAATCCGCGTGCTGGTCAATGGGCCCGAGGATGTCGAAGCCGCGAGCAAGGCGATCGATGGCTACAAGCTGACCGGTGCCGAGGGCGAACGGCCAGCATTGCTCGACGCGCCGCCGCGCCCCGATGCCCGGACCTTCCTCGCCGTTGTCAACGAAGCGCTCGGCCGCTCGGCGGCGAACACCGATCTCGTCGGCAAGGCAGCCGCGTTCGCCGGGCTGGGGATCGGCGCGCCCGCCAGCGATGAAACGCTGGCGACGTGGCAGCAGTATCTGCCGGCGCTCAATGCCGAACTGAAGGGCGGGCTGGCAGCGGCGGGCGAAATCGTCGACGGCTGGTCCTACCCCGGCATCGGCATCGGCGATTTTGGGGATGATAATCTGCTGCGTGCGCGGGTGGCGCTCGGCGGGCTCGCCGCGCTGCCGCGCGTCGAGGCGATGTACCTGACAGCGCGTACCGACAAGGACGGCGGCGCACTCGATGGCAGCAAGGCCTATACCGTCACCCTGCCGCCGCGCCTACCGGTCGGCGCCTTCTGGTCGCTGACCATGTACCAACAGGAAGCCGATGGCCGGCTGTTCTTCGTACCCAATCCGCTGGATCGCTATGCCGTCGGTGACCGCTCGCCGCAGCTGCGGTCGAACCGCGACGGCAGCTATGATATTTTTGTGCAGGCCGAAAAGCCGAGCGGTGAACGGGTGGTCAACTGGCTGCCGGCACCCAAGGGCAAGTTCGTGCTAGTTTTCCGGGGCTATCTGCCGCGCGCCTCCTTCCTAGAGGGCAGCTTCCGCCTGCCGCCGGTCGTGGCCAGCGAGATCATTCCCTGAAGCCCCGCAGCCACATGGGTATGTTCGCGCGGCAGGGCGCCACCCGGCGGCGCTGCGACGGGCGATGATGGTCATTTCACCCGAACCCGGCTATCCGGCAGGGATGCAACGCGCCGGCAAACATATTTTCCTCGACCTTCTGCATTCGGAGGGTGTGGATGTCATTTTTGGCAACCCTGGCACCACCGAGCTACCGCTGCTCGATGCCTTTGTCGTCGAACACCGGCTGCGCTACATCTTAGGGCTCAACGAAATCGTGGTGATGGGCATGGCCGATGGCTATGCGCAGGCGACCGGCCGCCTTGCCGTCTGCAACCTCCACGCCGCGCCGGGCCTCGGCAATGCCATGGGCATGCTTTACAATGCCGCCCGCGCCGGCGCGCCTATTCTTGTCACCGCCGGGCAGCAGGATATGAGCATCCGGCTGACCGAGCCGCTGCTCTGGGACGATCTCGCGACCATGGCACGCCCCCTGTGCAAATGGTCGTTCGAAGTTACCTCGCTGGCCGAACTGCCTCGCGCTGTGCGTCGGGCGGCGAAAGTGGCGCTGACCGCCCCTACCGGGCCGGTGTTCCTGTCGATCCCCGGCGATGTGCTCGCCGCGATGGCGGGGGATGAACTTGACCTGCTCGCACCCACCCGCATCGGACCGCGGCTACGCGGCGACATGCAGGCGATTGCCGCCGCCGCCGCGCTGATCCGCGCCAGCACAGCGCCGGTGATCTTTGCCGGCGATCATGTCGCCCGCTCGGGCGCCCATGACGAGCTGGCGGCGCTTGCCGAAGCCATTGGGGCGCCGGTCTATCTCGAAGGCATGGCCAACACCGCCGCCTTCCCGTCGAACCACCGGCTTTACGCCGGCACCGTCGCCCGCATGACCTCGGCGATGCGCGCGGTGATGGAGCAGCACGACCTGCTGATTTCGATCGGCGCCGATCTTCTGACGCAAAGCCAGGCGACCGGGATGGAGGCGCTGGCGCCGGGGACGAAGGTCGTCCATCTCGACGATGAACCATGGCAGATTGGCAAGAATTTTGCTGCCGCCGCCGCCATCCAGGGCGATGCGCGGGCGACGCTGCCCGAATTGACGGCGCTTGTGGGCGATTGCGGCGCGCACCGCAGCGCGGCCATCGCCGCGGACCTTGCTGCGAAAAAGACAGCGCTGTTCGCCCGCGCCGACGCCATGGCCGGCGACCTGCCATTGCAGCCGATGCCGGTGCTAAAACTCATCGGCGAGCTGCTGCCCGACAATGCCATCGTTATCGAGGAACTGCTGTCGAGCGGCATGAATACTGTCCGCCACCTTGTCCCGGCCGTCGCGCCTGACAGCTGGTTCGGCATGCGCGGCGGCGGCATCGGCGTCGCGATACCGCAAGCTGCCGGCATCCAGCTTGCCCATCCCAACCGCCCGGTCGTCGTATTGTCGGGCGATGGCAGCGCGCTTTACAGCATTGCCGCGCTGTGGACGCTGGCGCATTATAAGCTGCCGGTGGTGACGGTGATTTTCAATAACCAGAGCTATCGCATATTGAAGCAGCGCACCCGCGCCATCGGTGGCCACAGCGCCAAGGCCGACAGTTTCGTCGCGATGGACCTTCAGGACCCGGCGATCGATTTCATGGCAATGGCCAAGGCGCATGGCGTTACGGGGGTGCGTGCCGAGACGCTGGACGCGGTACGCACGGCGTTCAAGACCGCACTCGCTGCAGCCACACCGACCCTGATCGAGATCATCGTCGACCGCGAGGTCTGAAGGCCCCGCCTCAGCGCTTGGTGGCGAACCAGATCAGGTGGCGCGGCCCCTTGCCGTTGGCACGGGCGTGGACGACGATTTCCTCTACATCGAACCGGGCGCGTTTCAGCCGGTTGGTGAAGGCCGGATCGGGCGCCGCCGACCAGATCGCCAGCACGCCGCCGGAGCGCAGCGCGACGCGGGCTTCGGCGAGGCCGGTCTTGGAATAGATGCGGTTGTTGGCATCGCGGACCAGACCGTCGGGGCCATTGTCGACATCGAGCAGGATCGCATCATAACGGTTCTGCACGCCGGTGATCAGATCGCCGACATCGCCGGGGAACAGCCGCAGGCGGTCATCATCTAAGCAGCCGGCGGTGAGCGCCGCCATCGGCCCCTTCGCCCAGTCGATGATCTCGGGCACCAGTTCGGCAAGGGTGACGATCGCTTCTGATCCCACCGTCGCCAGCGCCTTGCGCAGCGTGAAGCCCATACCGTAACCGCCGATCAGCAAGTGCGCTGTTTCGGTGTTGGCCAGCCGGTCGCAGGTCAGCGTGGCCAGCGCTTCTTCCGACCCGCTCATTCGGCTGTTCATCAGCTCATTGCGATCGAGCACGATCATGAAATCATCGCCGTGCCGGAACAGGCGCAGGTCGGTGCCGCCGGGAATGGCGGCCGTGGCAAGGTGAATACGGGGTTTCAAAGCGATACCCTATTCACCCGAAAATGCCCCGGCCGGGCCCGGATAGACCACCGGGCTGCTCTTGCCATCGGCACCCACTGCCGACACGCCGAAGAACCAGCTGTCGATATCGATGCCCTTGAGCGTCAGGCTGGTTTCGCCGGCTGGCACCGCCCGGCTGTTGGTCCAGGCCACCGCCGTCGTCGGCCGCCACCAGACGGTGTAGCCCGCTGCCCCCGTCACCGGCTTCCAGCTGAGTTTCGTATCGGGGCTGACCTGACCGGCGATAGTCACACCCGTCGGCACGCCGGGCGCGCTGGCCAGTGCCGCCAGCGCCGTGATGTTGAGCGTCGTCACCCGCGCCAGATAGGGGAAATCCACCCCCTCGATGGTGTCGCCATAGGGCCGGCCATTCTCGACGCGGACATTCTGGTGCTGGCGGTCATAATGTTCCTGCCGCTCGGTGATCCGCACGGCGGGATAGCCGGCCTGAAGCAGAGGCACTTGGTCGCCGCCACGGCCGAAGCGATCGGTGCGCCAGACCTGTTCGACGCGCAAATCCTTGGCCGCCAGTCCGGCGATAAAGCGCGACAGGTTGCGCGCCGGACTGTCGACCTCGCCGCCATTGTAGCGGCGGCGGTCGGCCTGTTCGGGCATTTCGGTCGCCTTGGTGCCTTCGGAGAAAATCCGCACCGTCTTGTCGTCACGCGCGCCGCCCGAGCCGCGGCTGTTGCCGATAATATCGTTGTTGAGCACGGCTTCGACGCGCCAGCCACGGGCCTTGGCGGTTTCAGCAAGCAGCGTGCCGCCAAGCAGCCCCTGCTCCTCGCCCGAAAGCACGGCAAAGACGATCGTGGCGGGGAAGCGCTGTTTCGACAGCACGCGAGCCGCCTCGATGACCGCGGCGGTGCCCGAACCATCGTCATTGGCACCCGGCGCGTCGCCCTTGGCATCCATCGGGTCGGAATTGCGGCTGTCGATATGCGCCGACATGATGACGACGCGGCCGGGGTCGCTGGTGCCCGGCAGGATCGCCATGACGTTGATGATCTCGGCGGGCACCGGCACGCGCGCGCTCGTCGCAATCTTTGCCGGCGTTTCGATGATCAGGCAGCCACCGCAATCCTTGGAGAAAGCCGCGAAGCGCGCTGCGGCAAAGCGCCGGGCGGCGCCAATGCCGCGCGTTTCCGACTGCGTGTCGGACAGCGTGTGGCGCGTGCCGAAGCCGACCAGCCGTTCGATGGTGGCGCGTAACTCGGTTTGCGAGACCGGTGCCGCCTGCGCCGTGGTGGCGAGCAGGGCGGCGACGAGACAGACGAGACGACGCATGAAGACAGGCCCTTCTTTTCGATTCAGCGGACGAACAGGCCGCGCACGTTCGTCGGGTGGCAGCGCCAATACTGCTTCGGCGCCTCGACCTTGGCACCGAGATGCGCCGCCGCCGCCCAGGGCCAGTGGGGTTCATAGATGATCGCGCGCGCCAGCGCGACCATGTCGGCATCGCCGGTCGC
>JBMOFG010000162.1:0-5201 GCA_049314415.1 Polymorphobacter sp. | reverse complement strand
CCGGGATATGTTCGAACAGGGCAAGAAGGCGGCGCCGTGCATCATCTTCATTGATGAAATCGACGCGGTCGGCCGCTCGCGCGGTGCCGGGCTTGGCGGCGGTAACGACGAGCGTGAACAGACGCTCAATCAGCTGCTCGTCGAAATGGACGGCTTCGATGCCAATGAAGGCATCATCATCGTCGCCGCCACCAACCGCCCCGACGTGCTCGATCCCGCCCTGCTGCGTCCCGGTCGCTTCGACCGCCAGGTTGTCGTTGGTCGGCCGGACATCGAAGGCCGCGAGAAGATCCTCGCCGTTCACATGAAGAAGGTACCGCTGGCACCGGATGTGAATGCCCGCACCATCGCGCGCGGCACCCCGGGTTTCTCGGGCGCCGATCTTGCCAACCTCGTCAACGAAGCCGCGCTGCTCGCCGCGCGCCGCGCCAAGCGGCTGGTGTCGATGAAGGACTTCGAAGACGCCAAGGACAAGGTGCTAATGGGCGTCGAGCGCAAGTCGATGGTCATGACCGAGGACGAAAAGAAGATGACCGCCTATCACGAGGCAGGCCATGCCGTCGTCTCGGTACATGAAGCGGCATCGGACCCGATCCACAAGGCGACCATCATCCCGCGCGGCCGTGCTCTGGGCATGGTCATGCGCCTGCCGGAGCGTGACCAGTACAGCTATCATCGCGACAAGATGTACGCGAACCTGTCGGTCTCGATGGGCGGCCGCGTCGCCGAAGAACTGATCTTTGGTTATGACAAGGTCAGCTCGGGTGCCTCGTCGGACATCAGCTATGCGACCGATCTGGCGCGCTCGATGGTGACGCAATGGGGGATGAGTGACAAGCTCGGCCCGCTTAAATACGCCGACAACCAAGAAGAAGTATTTTTGGGCCACAGCGTGACGCGCACCCAGAATGTCAGCGAACAGACCGCGCAGCTGATTGATGCCGAAGTTCGCACTATCGTCACAAGCGGTTATGATCGCGCCAAACAGGTGTTGAGCGACAATATCGACCAGCTCCACGCGCTGGCTGCCGCGCTGCTCGAACTCGAAACCCTGTCGGGAGACGAGATCAAGAAGGTTATGGCGGGTGAGACCATTGATCGCTCGACCACAACCGGCACGCCGGCATCGCGCCCGGCAACCGGCACCTCGGCAATCCCCAAAACCGGACGTCGCGGCGGCTTCACCGAGCCGGCCCCACAGGTCTAATCCTACTCGCCCCATACAAAAGGGCCGTCCGGAAACGGGCGGCCCTTTTTCGTTGGCACCGACGCCGGTTTCTCGCTCACCCGCTGACGTTTCCGCCCCTCCCGCCCGACCTGTAGCAGCCCTAATGGCCTCCGGCGGCCGAGGCCTGAGGCATCAAGCCTTGCGCAGCGCCGCAAACGGGTTCGATGCCGCCCGCGCCGCTTCTTCGCTGATAACGCCGGGTGCCGGCGCGGCCGAGCGCGGATAAGGATCGAGCGCCAGTGCCAGTGCTTGGGCGGCGAGTTCGCCGATATCGATCACGTCGCCGACCAGCGGCTCGCTGTCGAGATCGTCGTCGGCGAGTTCGATCTCGTCGCCTTCAGGTTGAGTTTCGATTAGCAGCAGCGCCAGCGTCTCGGCGATGAGGAAGGGCACCGGCTCGGCGGTGGCGACACAGGGCTGGGCGCCGGCGGCGTCAATCCGGCCGGTCACACGAATGCCGGCGGCTTCGCGGCGCAGGGTGATGTTGGCCACCAGCCGGTCGAGCGCCAGCAGGTCGAAGCGGGCCGCCAGCGCTGCGCATTCGGCGTCGCTGGCTTCGATCGACTGGCGGCGCGGGGTGCCGCCGACGTCATGGGCGCGCTGCTGGCGCGAAAACTCAGGTGTCATGCGCCCAGCTCTCCGGCGGTCAGTTGCGGCAAGGGCGTCGCCGCCAGCCGGGCCGCGACAGCGCGCGCCTCGGCGACCACAAACGCCACCGCGGCATCGGTGACGGGTTCGCCGCGCCACAGATTGCGGCGCAGCGCTTCGGCAAAGGCCGCAGCATCGGTGCGGCTGTCACGATACGCGCCAAGCCTGCCACCGAGCGCTGCCACCATGCGCCCGATATGCTTGCCGACGACCTGGTCGCCGACGCCATCCTGGCGCAGCGAGCCGTCCATATCGGTAATGAAGCGTTCGGTAATATCGGCGCACAATTGCGCGGCGCCGTCATCCTCCAGCCGGATGATGACCAGCGACAGCACCAGCGCCACCATATCGAAGCGACCATCAATGGTATCGGGCACCGCGCCATCGAGGTACCAGGCCGGCCGCCGCGCTTCGGTGATGACATTGTTGTAGAGCGCTTCCCCCGGCAGGGTAACGGCGACGGCACGCCGCAGCGCAGAGAGAATCGACATGGGTCTGGTCCGTTTGTCATCGCCGCTTGGAAGCAGCAGCATTATGCCATATTGAGCCTGTCACGGCGTCGCGCAACCGGTTGCGACGTTTGGGAGAGTGTGATGCGTAACCCTGACGCGGTGCGGACCCGTTTCTGGCTTGTCGGACTGACCGTAGTGGCGCTGGCCAGCAGCGGCTGCAGCCGTATTCGCCAGTCGCAAGGCTATCTGATCGACGAAACCCTGCTGACCTCAATCCAGCCAGGTGTCGACAATCGCGATTCAGTGGCCAAAACGCTCGGCCGTCCGACATTTTCGGCGCAGTTCGATGCCGGTGAATGGTATTATGTCTCGCGGAACACCGGCCAATATGCCTTTGCCAACCCCAAGGTTCTCGAACAGTCGATCCTGATCATCAGTTTCGACAAGGCGGGCAATGTCGCCAAGGTCGAACGCCGCGGCATGGAACAGGTGGCGCGCATCTCGCCCGAAAAGGACAAGACTATCACGCTGGGCCGCGACACCGGCTTTCTGGAGGAATTGTTCGGCAACCTGGGCAGCGTCGGGGCTGGCGGTATGGGTGGCGGACCCAATACCAGCAACACCGGTCGCGATGGGCCGCGCTAGAAGCAAGCCGGGTTGCGTCTTCCCGTTCGCGCGGGAATCTAGAACGGCTTGACCGACCCCAGCCAACTCGTCGCGAACAGCAGGCCATAGACGGCGAACACCCAGCGCCTCGTGCCATCCATCGTTGCGCGCAATGGCACTTCCGTCGCATCCGATGCCCCATGTTCAATCAGTGCCATCAGCTGCGGGCCGACCGGCTTGAACGCATGGTCGATCATGATCGCTGCTGCAAAAATTAATCCAAACAACAAAGCTTTCGATGCCAGCCAGTATTCGGCAAGCGGCGCACCGGTTGCCAGAGAAAGCCCGCCCAGCGCCAGGTAGAACGCCGTCAATCCATAGCGTAGCCAGCCTTCGACGCGGCGGTCGCGCGCGGCGCGGGGGGTCATGTCATGGGCATGGGCATCCCAGACCAGCCACAGCCAGACCAGCCCGGTCGCCCAGCCAGCCGCAACGCCCCATAACTGCAATTCGGCCCACCAGCCACCCGCATATAGCAGAGTCAGCGACATTGGCACCATCAGTGCCCAGGCCGAACGCGGCCCCATGTCGATTGCAACGAGCAGCTTGAGCAGTGTCAGACGTTCGGGCAGCGAATAGGTCCGGAGTCGGAAATGCTGGCCAAGCACGAAGACGCCAAGGTCGCCCCCCAGCCACAGCACGAAGAGCAGCAGATGCACATAAACCAGCGTGGGATAGAGCATTACAGCCCCTCAAAGATCGCGACATGAAATTCACCGGCGTTGCCGCGCAGCGGCTTCACTTCGTCCTGGTATTGCGCATCGACCCAAAAGGCTTCGGCTGCGGCCCGCGACGGGAACTGCGCGCAAACAATACTTGTACCATCCGGCCAGTCCTCTAGAGGCACCGCCGCCTTGCCGAGGAACAGGTAATGGCCACCATGCCGAGCATAAAGTCCCGATGCCGCCAAGGCGCGAGAATAGGCGCCCATGCGCGCAACGTCGGTGACTTTTGCGGTGACCAGCAGAAAGGCTGGCCTAGGCAATATCTCCGCCTGTTGGGTATTCATCGCTATTCATTCCGACTGTTGCGCAAACACGACTATCCCGCCTTAGAGAGAATGTGTCAAAGATTTGTCCGGACAACTCTGTTGCAAAACAGCGAAAACCCGGCAAGATTATTCGGCTCGCCCGTTAAGGGGGGATTTCGGGCCGGTGAAATGGGGATTTCGGGAAATGATGGTGACCAAACGCAACATCCGTAGCGGCAGCCGCGCCGCCTTGCTCGCAGCGACGATTTGTGGCGGCCTTGTGCTCGGTCTTCCGGCGCTGGCGCAGACGGCAACCGGCGCTTCTGCGGCAGTCGCCAATGACTCCGAATTGTTGCCCGACATCATCGTCACCGCCCAGCGACGCAAGGAATCGTCGCAGAATGTGCCGATCGCGGTCAGCGCATTTTCTGCCGATCTGTTGTCCCAGCGCGGCATCGCGACGCCGCTGCAACTGATCCAATATGTTCCCAATCTGTTTGGATCGAACAACACCGGGCTGGGTTCAGCCAACGCTTATTACATTCGCGGTCTGGGCAATACCGAAACGATCGCCACCTTCGATCCGCCGGTCGGCACTTATATCGATGACATCTACATGTCGCGCCAGAACGCCAACAACTTCGCCTTTTTCGATCTGGATCGCATCGAAGTGCTGCGTGGCCCGCAGGGCACGCTGTTTGGCCGCAACACTACCGGCGGCGCCGTCAACATCATCATGAAACGCCCTTCTGAAACACTGGGCGGGTACGTTGAAGCGGCCTATGGTGCCTATGACAAGAAGCTGATCCGTGGCTCGATAGACTTGCCGCTCAATGAAATGATTCAGGTCAAGATCTCTGGCTATTTCCAGGATGACGACGGTTATGTCATCAACACCAAGACCGGCGAGCGCAACAACGATAGCGATCTTGCCGGGCTGCGCGGCGCATTGCAGCTCAAGTTGACCGAAAATCTCAAATGGAATGTTGCCGCGACGTACATGCGCAACGATGGCGAAAATCTGATCAACTTCAACTGCGATCCGCTCAACCCATCGAACTGCAACGGCCGCTTCAATTCCACCGGCGTCCGCACCAGCTATGGTCCCGGCACCGCCAGCCCGTTTGCTACACTGGGCATTTCGGGACGCAAGGCGAACTATGCGCTGGGTAACCAGACCGATACCCAGATTTACACATCGAACATCGAATGGGCTCTGGGTGAAGATTTCACCGTC
>JBMOFG010000161.1:0-5218 GCA_049314415.1 Polymorphobacter sp. | reverse complement strand
CATCTCGATATCGATCGCCATGCGCTGAGTGCATAGCTGGGTTGCAATTTTGTGCAGTGCACAAAAGCTGGATGCGGACCTATCTGGTGTCGGTGGCCGTCACTGACGGCGCGCCGTTCGCTTCATCCTCCCCCGATGAAAGAACGCATGGTTTCCGGCCCTGGTCCTCCCCCTCGGACGGACGGAAACCGACCCGCGTGCTGGCCGCTCCATCCCCCCCGGAGCCGCCAGCGTGGCGCGGGTCACCATTTCGGGCCGGGCCTGCCTGTGGCAGGCCCGGCCTTTTTTTTTGGCGCTGCGCCCGCGCCGGCGCTTTCTGCGTCAGATGAGAGACTTGCTCCGCAACCCCTGGATGCGCTAGTCCCGTCTTGCCGGGACGGGCCTGTAGCTCAGCGGTTAGAGCTGGCCGCTCATAACGGCTAGGCCGGGGGTTCGAATCCCTCCGGGCCCACCGGCGGATTGAACGAGGATACCCCCCCTGTCCGAACCGATGTCCCCGTCGACGACCCCGGCACCGGATACGGCGCACCGCAAGGCGACGGGCAATCTCAAGCAATGGATCGGCGCCGGGCTGGGCCTTGTCGTGCTGTGCCTCGCGATCTGGGGTATCCGGATGATCGCCGGCCAGGTAACGCTCGCCGAGATCATCGCCGACATCCACAGCACGCCGGGGCATCTGCTCGTCGCAGCGGCGCTATCGGCGGCGGCATCCTATATCGTGCTGATTGGCTATGACTGGCTGGCGACGCGGCATCTCGGCTATAAATTGCCGTGGTCGACGCTGGCGGCGGCGAGTTTCGCCAGTTTCACGATGAGCCATACGCTGGGGGTGACAGTGTTGACCGGCGGTACGGTGCGCTATCGCATCTACACCCGCGCCGGCGTGAAACCTGTCGATATCGCGATGATCATCCTGTTATGTGGCTGGACCTTCTGGCTCGGTATCGTCGCGGTCGCCGGGCTTGGACTGGTCATCGCCCCCGATCTGGCGACGCCGTTCAAGGACTTGGCGCCGAGCGCCGAGCGCTGGGCGGGGGCCATCCTGCTGGCGGGAACGGCATCCTATCTGCTGCTGGCCACCGTGTGGCGGCGCGAATTCCGCATCTGGTCATACCGTTTCTTCATCCCCGATGGCCGCGAGACGCTGTGGCAAATCGTCATCGGCGCGGTCGATCTCGCTTTTGCCGGCGGGGCGCTTTACCTGCTGCTGCCCGATGTCGGGGCGCCGGGGCTGCTGACCTTCCTGACCATCTACGCTGTCGCCATGGTGACCGGCGCGCTCAGCCATTCACCCGGCGGGCTCGGTGTTTTTGAAGGCGTCATCCTGCTGCTGCTGCCCGAAGCGCCCAAGGCCGGCGTGCTTGCGGCGCTGGTGATGTTCCGGCTGATCTATACCTATATCCCGTTCCTGCTCGGCATCGGCGCGATCGCCTGGCAGGAATGGCGGGCGCTGCGGCTCAGCCGCGCTGCGCGGCCAGCGCCGCCGCCGCCTTGATCTGCCAGGCCGGTGTCAGGCCGGGCAGGGTGGTCAGTTCGGACAGTGCCCCGATCGTGCCGCTGCGCCCGGCGGCGAAAGCGGCGAAGCGGCTGACGCTCCACTGCGGGTTCGGGCGGTCGATGACGTCATGCGCGTCTCCGGGCGCCATCATGCCGGCTTCGAGCACGCGATAATACCAGCCGCAGCGCCCCGAACGCGTCATGGCGCGCACCACCCGCGTCGTGCCGAGCACCGCGGCAAAGGTGCTGCAAGGTTCACGAATCTGGGCAATCTGCAGGGTGGCGCTGCCGCAGCGGATCACATCACCGATGCACAAGGACGCTTCGTCCTGGCCATCGACGACAAGGTTTTCGCCCATGGCGCCGGGGGCGAAGCGATCGGCGATGCCGGGAAATTCGGCGCGCCAGCCGGCATAACCTGACAGCGGATAGCCATAGACCGCCTTTTCCGGGCCGCCATGGACACGGCGGTTGGCCTGGACATCGCTGGTGATGCCCGGCGTCTCGACGCGCACCGGCCCGGCTACCGGCGACTTGCGATAGGCGGTCATCAGCCCGGCGCCGCCGCGGCCGCTGTTTTCAAGCCGTTCGATGCCGCCGACATGAATGGCGGAAAGGGTGGCGGGTGCGATGATTTTCACCCTTGCTTTGTGCCGTTTTGGCCTCGACACTGCAATTCCTGTTCAACAGTCGAAAGGAGGTGGTCGGATGTCTCATTGTCTCGCGTTACGGTCCGGTGCGTTGGTGGTTGCGGTGGGAATCGCAACACTCTGAGGATCAGCGCCATCTCCGGTTCGTAACCGGCAATGTGAAAGGCCGTCGGGGCAACCCGGCGGCCTTTCTGCCGTTACCGCCCCTTCCATTCGGGTTTGCGCTTCTGCGCAAAAGCCAGCGGCCCTTCGCGCAGATCTTCCGATCGCCACAGCGCGCTGACCGCCGGATGGGCCATCTGGCCTTCATAGGCTTCGCGCAGCGATGCGGTGTCGAGGCTGCGGCTGACGACCTGTTTCGAGGCCCGGATCGACATCGGCGACAATTCGCAGATCTGCGCCGCCAGTGCCTTTGCTGCCGCCAACAGATCGGCAGCCGGCACAACGTCATGGACGAAGCCCAATTCCTTGCCCTCCGCCGCCGGCACGCTGCGGCCCGTCAGAATCATCGCCATGGCGCGTTTTACGCCAATGGTGCGCGGCAGGCGGTGCAGACCGCCGGCGAGTGCGGCGAGGCCGACCTTGGGTTCGGGGAGCGCGAAGGTCGCGGTGTCGGCAGCGACGATGATGTCGCAGGCCAGCGCGATTTCGAAACCGCCGCCCATCGCCACGCCGTTGACCGCGGCGATCACCGGCTTGTCGAGGTCCCAGCGCGAGGTCAGCCCGGCAAAGCCTGTCGGCGGCACCGTCACGGCATTGCCTTCGGCCTGCCAGCGCAGATCATTGCCCGCCGAAAAAGCGCGCGGTCCGGCGCCGGTCAGGATCGCGACCCATAGTTCGGGATCGGCAGCAAAATCATCGAATATTTTTGCCAGTTCGGCATTGGCCGGCGGGTGCAGCGCGTTCATCCGGTCGGGCCTGTTGATGGTGACAATCAGGGTGCGGCCATCGCGTTCGACCTGCGCATATTCATAGGAAATTTGGGGGGGCATCTCAGGGGTCCTCTGCTGGCTTGGATCTGTTGTGCCAGAGCCCGGTGGCGACGACTACCCCGCCAAAACATGCAGCCAGGCCGGCCATAGAAAAATACCCGGGCGCGCTGGCACCCGGGTATTCCCGTGACGAGACTTGTAGCCATGAACCGTCGTCGTAACAGCCGGACTGTGCCCCCACACCGGTTGTTCGCGCGCAGACCCGTGCGGGCCGCATGGTCCCGGACCTGAAGGCCCTTCTCCCAGAACCCTCGCATTACGCGAAAAGCTCAGTGTTGCGTTAGTCGCCTGCGCCACCGATGTCATCGGCCTTGGGCGTGCGCGGCCGGCAGCGCGGCAAGATTTCGCAATGTCTGTTGCCGCCATGCAACATCTAACGGGCACCGTCTCGGGCGTTGCTTCGCCCGTTGGCCATGCTACACCCCGGGCCGTCCCCATTTGTTGCAAAGAGCCTGCCTGTGCGTCTGTCCCGCTATTTCCTGCCGGTCCTCAAGGAAACCCCGGGCGATGCCCAGGTTGTTTCGCACCAGTTGATGCTGCGCGCCGGCATGATCCGCCAGACCGCAGCGGGCATCTATGCGTGGCTGCCGCTGGGCAGGCGCGTGCTTGCCAAGATCGAACAGATCGTTCGCGAGGAGCAGGACCGCGCCGGCGCCATTGAAGTGCTGATGCCGACGATCCAGTCCGCCGAACTGTGGAAGCAGTCGGGGCGCTATGATGCCTATGGCCCCGAAATGCTGCGCATTACCGACCGTCACGACCGCGAGATGCTGTTCAGCCCGACCGCCGAAGAGCTGTTCACCCAGATTTTCCAGAACGGCGCCAAAAGTTATCGCGACCTGCCCAAAAATATCTACCAGATCCAGTGGAAGTTCCGCGACGAAGTGCGCCCGCGCTTTGGGGTGCTGCGCGGCCGCGAATTCCTGATGAAGGATGCCTATAGCTTCGATGCCGATTTTGCTGGCGCCAAGCACAGCTATAATCGCATGTTCATCGCCTATATGCGCACCTTTGCCCGCATGGGCCTTGATGCGATTCCGATGCAGGCGGATACCGGCCCCATTGGTGGTGACTTGTCCCATGAATTCATCGTGCTGGCGCCGACGGGCGAAAGCGATGTCTTTTACCATGAGAATTGGCTGAAGCCGCGCGATACCAGTGCCATCGACGCCGATGATGCCGATGCACTCGAAGGCTTCATCACCGGGCTGAATGCCGATTATGCCGCGACCGATGAAAAGCGCGACCTCGCCGCCGAAAGCGCGGCAGGTGAACGGCTGCGCCAGTCCAAGGGCATCGAAGTCGGCCAGGTTTTCTATTTCGGCGACAAATATACCAAGGCGATGGGCGTGACGGTGCAGGGGCCCGATGGCACCACCATCACCCCGTTGATGGGCAGCTATGGCATTGGTGTGTCGCGGCTCGTTGGCGCGATCATCGAGGCGTGCCACGACAAGGACGGCATCATCTGGCCCGAAGCCGTGGCCCCGTTCAAGGTCGCGCTGGTCAACCTGCGCGTCGACGATGCGGCATGCGCCGCGGCAGCGGAAAAGCTCTATGCCGAGCTGACCGCGGCGGGGGTCGAAGTGCTTTACGACGACCGTGACGAGCGCGGCGGCGCCAAGTTCGCCACCGCCGATCTGATCGGCCTGCCGTGGCAACTGGTGGTCGGGCCCAAGGGAGTGGCGGCCGGGGTGGTCGAGCTCAAGCGCCGCGGCGGTGAGCGGGTGGAGATTGCTATGGTGGATGCGGTGACGAGGTTGACGGCTTGATCACCCGCTACGAGCGCATGATCGCCAAGCGCTACCTGCTGCCGGGCAAGGGGGAAGGTTTCATCTTCCTCGTCGCCAGCATCAGCCTGGTGGCGGTCGCGCTTGGTGTCGCCGCGCTGATCGCGGTAATGAGCGTAATGAACGGCTTTCGCGCCGAATTATTCGACCGCATTCTCGGATTGAACGGCCATGCTGTGGTGCAGGGCTATGGCGGCAAGCTTGAGGCGTGGCAGCCGCTGCAGGCGAAGTTGCAGGCGCTGCCCGGTGTCGTTTCTGTGACGCCGCTGATCGAACAGCCGCTGATGGG
>JBMOFG010000160.1:0-5240 GCA_049314415.1 Polymorphobacter sp. | reverse complement strand
CAATGCAGGCAAAGACGCCGCGGCCGGCGAGGTGGAGTTCGTTGCGTTCGCCGGTCGGGCCGGGGAGGAGCAGGGGGACGAATTTGGCGCGGGCTTCGGCGGCGTAATAGCGGCAGAAATCGACCGCCTCGCGGACTTCGCCATGGGCATCGGGGATGGTTTTGCGGGCTTCATGGACGAGGATCGCCATCAGCGCCGGCGTGTCGCGTTCGAGCAGATCGGCGAGGCGGTCGAGCGCGGCGGCGCGGGTGGCGACGGGGGTGGCGGCCCATGCGGGGTGGGCGGCGTGGGTGGCGCTTAGGGCGGCCTTTAACGCGCCTCTCCCCGTGCGGGAAAGGTCGGACTCGCCCGAGGCGGGCCGGGAGAGGGGTGCTTGCGCAATCCCTGCCGCCACGCCCGCCAGCACCTCGGCATCGGCCAGATCGATCCCGGCCGAATTGTCGCGGCTATCCCCGAACAACCGCACCGGCAGCGGGATCGACGGGTGGGCGCTGCCACCGACCCCGGCGATCTTCACCGCCGGATCGGCGAGCAACGTGTCGTCGCTGACGCTGGCATCGGCGAGCTGGTGCACGAAGCTCGAGTTTGCGCCATTCTCCAACAGCCGCCGGACGAGATAGGCGAGCAGATCACGATGCCCGCCCACCGGCGCATAGGTCCGGCATTTATAGCCTTGCTCACGCACCAGCCGTTCGAACAAGCCTTCGCCCATGCCGTGCAGCCGCTGGAATTCGAAATCGCGCGCGTTTTTTCCAAGAATTGGGCCCGCCCATTCGAGGATGGTCGCTACCGTCAGCGCATTATGGGTGGCAAAGGCCGGATAGATGTTGGGCGCCGCCAGCATGTCGTGCGCGCAGGCCAGATACGACACATCGGTCGCCGCCTTCCGTGTAAAAAGCGGGTAATCGGCGAGCCCGGCTTCCTGGGTGCGCTTGATCTCGCTGTCCCAATAGGCGCCCTTGACCAGCCGCACCGTCAGGCGTTGCCGGGTGGCGGCACCCAAAGCATCTGCCCAGGCGATGACCTGGCGCGCGCGCTTGCCATAGCCCTGCACCGCCATGCCGAAGCCGCCCCAGCCCTTGAGCTGCGGGTCGCGCGCCACCGCCTCGATGATGTCGAGGCTCATCATCAGCCGCTCGCTTTCCTCGGCGTCGACGGTCAGGCCGATGCCGGCGGCGGCGGCTTCATGGGCGAGCTGCCGCAGCATCGCGGTGAGTTCGGGAACGCAGGTCGCGGCGTGCGCGGTTTCATAGCGCGGGTGCAGCGCCGACAGCTTGACGCTGACCGAATGACGGTCGGTGATCGCGGCGGCTTTCGTGGCTTTGGCGGTATCGCGAATCGCGGCGCTGTAGCTGGCGAAATAGCGTGCGCCATCGGCCCGAGTGCGCGCCGCTTCGCCGAGCATGTCGAAGCTGGCGGTGAAGCCTATATTGTCCTTGTCGCCGGCGCGGGCGATGGCTTCATCGATGGTACGGCCCATGACGAAGACCTGGCCCATCATGCGCATCGCCGCGCCGAGGGCTTGCCGCACGAACGGCTCCCCGGCGCGGGCGACGAGGCGTTTCAAGACCGATGACTTTGCCCCGGTTTCGGTGTTTTCGCCCAGCAGCGCGCGGGTGATGACAAGGCCCCAGGTGGCCGAATTGACCAGTGCCGAGTCGGATTCGCCGGCGTGCTGCGCCCAATCGGCGGTGCCGATCTTGTCGCGGATCAGCGCGTCGGCGGTTTCGGCATCGGGAACACGCAGGAACGCTTCGGCAAGGCTGAGCAGCGCGACGCCTTCGGCGGTGTTGAGGCGGTATTGGTGGAGGAAGCGGTTGACCCAGCCTTCGCTTTGCGCGGCGCGCAGATCGGCGAGCAGCGCCAGCGCGCGGCCGACAACCGCATCGCGGGTCGCGGGGGCCAGCGTGGCGCTGGGCAGCAAGCCTGCCAAGACTTCGGGTTCGGCGGCGCGGTGGAGGGTGCGCATCGCGGCGCGGACGGCGGCGAGACTCTGGTTCATGCCTGTTCTTTAGAAGGGCATGGGGGCGATAGCCATTCCGCTTGACGACTACAGTCGTAATCATGTATGACTACGCCTGTAATCGGAGCGGCGGCAATGAGCGAGCGGATCAGCGAGGCCGAGTTGGCTGTCATGGAAGTGCTCTGGCGCGAAAGCCCGTTGACCGCGCTCGATGTGGCCGCCCGCATCGACGCGACGCGCGACTGGAGCGACCGCACCGTCAAGACCATGTTGGGCCGGCTGCTCGCCAAGGGTGTGCTCGAACATGAAGAGGATGGCCGGCGCTATCTCTATCGCCCGCTGGTGCCGCGCAGCGATTATGTCGCGGGCGAATCGCAGCGGCTGATCGACCGGCTGTTCGGCGGTCGGTCGGCGCCGCTGGTCGCCTATCTCGCCGAGCATCATGAATTGAGCGCGAGCGACATTGCCGAGCTCGAAGCACTGGTGCGGGAATTGAAGGCATGATCGCCTCGGTGTTTGAAACGCAGGCGGCGCCACCCCTGCCGCCGCCTGCGCGATGAACCACAAGAACCAGTTGAAGCAAAGGATCGTAATGATGAAGGTTCCCCCTCTTGGTGCGGCGCGGCTGTTCGCCGGTGCCGTTTCCTCTTTGGCATTTGTCGCCGGCGGCTTGCTGCTGACGGCTTCGGGCACTGCTGCGGCTCCGGCAGCGTTGGCTGCTCCCGCTGCGCCTGTCGCACCTGAATCGCGCGCAGCGCCAGTGTCGCCCGCAGCGCCTGCCCAGCCAGTGTCACCCCGCATCATCATCATAAAGGACGGGGCGATCAGCATCGACGGCAAGATCAAGGCCGATGATTTGCACGCGCCCGAAGGGACCCCGCCCGGCAAGGGCGGCAAGCAGATCAAGACGATCATCATGACCCACACCGAGCCCGGCACCGCAGCACCCGCCGGTGGTAAGCGCGTGGTCGTGCGCTGCATCAAAACTGCCCGAATCGAGAATGGCAAGACGGTCGTTACCGATGCCTCGAAGGACTGTGCGATCGCCGATATGCCCGATATCAACGCGATCACTGCCGAAGCGATGCAGGAAGCCGGCGTGCAGATCGCCATGATCCGGCCGACGATCGAACACGCCCTGCAAAGCGCGCGCGTCGCCATCGAGGAAAATCGCGATCTGAGCGCCGACCAGCGTGCCAAGGCGCTTGCCGGGCTCGACATCGCCATGAAGGAAACGCTGAAGGACAAGTCGCCGGCCAAGTAACCCGGTAACAATCTCCTCCGGCTCCCGTTGCTGCCCCCGCCGCATCCGATTGCCCCTCGGTGCGCGGCGGGGGAGGCACCATTTCGGCGGTTGACGTTTACGTCACCCACGGCCTAGGTTGCGCCAAATTCGATTTGGGAGAGGTGCGAAATGGCCAAGGGACTTTCACTCGATGATTATCGGGCGCTGGTGGGCAGCGAGGTCGGAGTGTCCGACTGGATCCTCGTCGACCAGGCGAAGATCGATGCCTTTGCCGAAGTCACCGGCGATCACCAGTTCATCCACGTCAACCCCGAACTCGCGGCGCAAACTCCGTTTGGCACGACGATCGCGCATGGCTATCTGACGCTCAGCCTGTGTTCGGTGTTCGCCTATGGCGCGATGCCGGGGATTGCCGGTACCAAGATGGGCGTCAACTACGGGCTCAACAAGGTGCGCTTCATGGCGCCGGTCAAAAGCGGCAAGCGCGTGCGCGGCCGCTTCACCCTCGCCGATGTGACCCAGCGCCCCGATGGCGCCTGGCAGACGACCGCGACCGTGACTGTGGAAATCGAAGGCGAGACCAAGCCGGCGCTCGCCGCCGAATGGATCACGCTGCAATATCTGTAAGGACGCTATCATGAGCCGTATCGGACTGTTGCAGGAACCCTGGCCCGAAGCCTTTGCCGCCGTGGCGGCCAAGGTCGCTGCGCCGGGCACCAAGCCGCTCGGCCTGTTCACCGCGATGGGCCAGAGCCAGAAGGCACTCGAACGCTTTCTGGCGGGCGCGGTGCCGGCCAAGGGTGCGCTCGATTTTCATACGCGCGAGATCGTCATCGACCGCACCGCGGCGAAGACCGGCTGCGAATATGAATGGGGCATCCACACCAAGCTGTTCGCCGCCAAGGCCGGCATCTCGGAAGCCCAGGTGCGATCGACCTTCGATGGCCATGCCGATGACGGCAATTGGGATGAAAAGGATGCGGCGGTCATTGCCACGGTCGATGCGCTGATCGCCAACAAGAAGCTTTCGGATGCGGAGTTCGCCCGGGTGTCGGCGCATTTCGATACCGAGGCGCTGCTCGAGATGGTCCAGCTCGTCAATTTCTACCACGGTGTTGCGCTGTTTACCGGCGCGATCAACCTGCCGAGCGAACCGGGCATGGCGCGGTTTCCGAGCTAGTTACCTCTCACCCGCCCATTGCAAGCGCAATGGGCCCCTCCCGCTCCCATACGGGGAGAGGGTTCAGAATAAAGGATCATATCATGCGTGAAGCAGTAATCGTCTCGACCGCGCGTACCCCCATCGGCAAGGCGTTTCGCGGCGCCTTCAACGCCACGCCGTCGCCGACGCTGGCGGGTCATGCCATCAAGCACGCCGTGGCGCGCGCCGGTATCGAAGGCGGCGAGGTCGATGATGTCATCATGGGCTCGGCGTTGCAGCAGGGGGTCCAGGGCGGCAATATCGCCCGCACCGCGCTGTTGCGCGCTGGCCTGCCGGTTACCGTGTCGGGCCAGTCGATGGACCGGCAATGCTCATCGGGCGTGATGTCGATCGCTACCGCTGCCAAGCAGATCATCGTCGATGGCATGACGATTGCCGTTGGCGCCGGGGTCGAATCGATCTCGATGGTGCAGACCGGCGAAATGCGCGTCGGTGGTGATCCGGAACTGCTCGCCATGCACCCGCACATTTACATGCCGATGCTGCAGACCGCCGAAATCGTTGCCAAGCGCTACAAGATCGGCCGCGACCGCATGGACGAATATAGCTTCCAGTCGCAGATGCGCACCGCTGCTGCGCAGCAGGCCGGCAAATTTGACGCTGAAATCGTGCCGATGACGTCGAGGATGGCCATGGTCAACAAGGAGACCAAGGAAGTCAGCTATCACGAAGTCACCACGTCGAAGGACGAAGGCAACCGGCCCGAAACCACCCTCGAAGGCCTCGTTGGCCTCAAGCCGGTGCTGCCCGATGGGGTCATCACCGCCGGCAACGCCAGCCAGCTTTCGGACGGTGCCTCGGCGAGCGTG
>JBMOFG010000159.1:0-5247 GCA_049314415.1 Polymorphobacter sp. | reverse complement strand
CGCCCTTGAGCATCTTGGCACCGGCGCCAGTATCGCGGCCATTCTGCTTCATGATCGCCTGACGCGCCGCGATGGGATCGGCCGGCTGCGCGGCGACCGGCAGGGCAAGGGACAAAAGGGAAAGGGCGGCAATGCAGCGAAGGGTCATGGCAATACTCCGAAAATGGCAAGACTATCCGTCGCCAATCTCCCCCGCTTTGCGGCCAAGCGCAATGGGCTATCACACACGGCCGGGCCAAAGCGCCGCGCCAAACGCTCTTGCATCACCGCACCGGGGCCGCCACATGGCTTGTCATGAATGCCGATACACCTCCACCGCTCCAGGCGGTCATCATCCCGGTCACCGCGCTGCAGCAGAATTGCACCCTGCTCTGGTGCACCAAGACCATGCGCGGCGCCTTTACCGATCCGGGCGGCGATATCGACCGGTTGCTGGCGGTGGCGGAGCAGCATGGGGTGACCATCGAGAAACTGCTCGTCACCCATGGCCATATCGATCATTGCGGCCTGACCGGCGTGCTCGCCGAACGGCTGGGCGTGCCGATCGAAGGCCCCCACCCCGATGACAAATTCTGGATCGACCAGGCGCCCGACGTGGGCGCGCAATATGGCATCGCCGGCGCCACCGCCTTCACCCCCGACCGCTGGCTGTTCCAGGGCGATACCGTGACGGTGGGCGAACTGATGTTCGATGTTTATCACTGCCCCGGCCATACCCCGGGGCATGTCATTTTCCACCACGCCGCGTCGAACCTCGCGATTGTCGGCGATGTGCTGTTCCAGGGCTCGATCGGCCGCACCGATTTTCCGCGCGGCAACCATGGCGACCTGATCCGGTCGATCACCACCCGGCTCTGGCCCTTGGGCGGCGAGACGGCGTTCGTCCCCGGCCATGGCCCAATGTCGACCTTCGCCCGCGAACGCGCGGCCAATGCCTATGTCGCCGACCGGGTGCTGGCGCTCGACTAACGCCTATACCGCAGCGTAGCTTGCAGCGACAATCAACGCGGCGATGCTAAGGCCGCCCAGCACGATCCACGTGCCGGCGGCACCGATGACCCGCCACGGGTTGCCACCTTCGATGCCCATGCCATAGGCGTGCGAGGCGCGCACCGCGACCAGCCCCAGTCCGGCCGCCCATAGCGCCGGCGGGCTGACTTCAAGCGAATTTTCAATGACGAAGATCAGCACGAGGCAGATCGGCACATATTCGGCGAAATTGGCATGGGCGCGGATACGTTGCAGCAAGCGGGCATCGCCGCCATCGCCAAGCGACACCTTGGCCGATTGGCGCACCTGCACCACCCGCCACGACAGCCAAACATAAAGGAGCCCGCACAGGGCCGCCGTCACCAGGGTCACGACCATTGCCAATCTCCGCCGCACACGCTTCGTTGAACACCGGGCATCGCATACGCCGGCAACCTGGCACGGGCAAGAATGTTCCAGGCGCGCCGCAGCCGGGCCGGTTGCACCGGTGCCGCCGTTCAGCCGGCGGCAGTGGCCGGTTTGGCCGCGGCCTTGGGCATCTTGGTCGCGATCAGCGCATAGCTGCGTTCATACCATTTCGAGCCGGGATAATTATTTCCCAGTACCGCCGCCGCTTTTTGCGCTTCTTCGGGAATGCCGAGTGCCAGATAGCATTCGACGAGCCGGTGCAGCGCCTCGGGGGTATGGCTAGTCGTGTCATAACGATCGATTTCATTGCGGAAGCGCGAAACCGCGGCGAGATACAGCCCCTGCTTCTGGTAGAAGCGGCCGATTTCCATCTCCTTGCCGGCGAGATGGTCGCGCGCCAAGTCGATCTTCAGCCGTGCATCGGCAGCATAATCGGTGTTGGGGTAGCGCCTGATCAGCTCGTTGAGCGCATCAAGTGCCTGCTGGGTGATGCGCTGATCGCGCTGCACACCCGAAATCTGTTCATAATAGCTGACCGCAATCATGTAATAGGCATAAGGCGCTTCGCGGCTGCCGGGGTGCAGCGACAGGAACCGCTGCGACGATGAGATCGATTCGGTGAAGTCGCCCGCGACATAATAGGAAAAAGAGCTCATCAGCTGCGCCCGACGCGCCCAGACCGAATAGGGATGCTGACGCTCAACCTCGTCGAATTGCGCCGCAGCAAGCTTGTACTGGCGCTTTGCCAGCGTGTCCTTGGCGATGCTGTAGAGCGTTTCAACGTCGCGGGCGACGTAACTCTGGTCCTTCTTGGCCTTGTTGTTCGCGCACGCCGACAGTGCCAGCGTAGCCGACAAGGCGAAAATGACCGGACGAAACCAGCGTGAGCTCTGCATCATGCCACGTCTTAGACCAAGGCAACCCCGCCGCCAAGCGTCAGCCGCGTCCACGAAACGCCGTGCTGCCGAGCGCCTCCCACGGCCCGTCGCAATAACGCCACAGCGCCAGTGCAACGGCACGGGTGACATGGGGCACGAAGGTCGCCGCCAGCAGCGATCGGGTCGCCCGCGCCTCGGCAGGGGTGACCTTGTTCTGCACCGTGACATGACCGGCAAAACCGGCCTGATCCTGCGGCGTCAACAGCCCGGCCCAGCCCGCCGCCAGTTCGGCATGCACGGCACCAAGCACCGGCGCGCGCAGCCGGAAGGCAACCCCGGTCTCGCGGCACTCGACATCGGTGACCAGCACCTCCGGCGGCGCCACTTCGGCACAGATGACCTTGATCCTCCGTCGTACCGCATCGAGCTCGCGCCCCGGCAACTGGCGGAACAGCGTCATATGCGCCGGCACCTGGTTGCGCGCGACGGGGTAATGCGCCCGCCGCAGCGCCTCGAACCGCGCCTGGACGGCGGGTTCGAGCAAGGCCGTGATGATCAGCGGACGCGGGTCGAGCATATGCCGATCAAGCCCTCCCGCCAGCACAGGCAGGAGGGAATATAGTCACATGTCCTGCGGGCGGCGACGGATGACAAGGTTACGGATTTCGGTCATGTCTTCCATGGCAAAGCGTACGCCTTCGCGGCCCAATCCCGAATCCTTTACACCACCATAGGGCATGTTATCGACGCGATAGCTCGGCACATCGTTGATGACGACGCCACCGACATCGAGTACGTCCCACGCCTTGAGCATGTGGAACAGATCGCGGGTGAACACGCCGGCCTGCAAGCCGAACTTGCTGTCATTGACCATGGCCAGCGCGGTGTCGAAATCAGCGAAAGTCGCAAAAAAGGCAACCGGGCCAAAGGCTTCCTCGGTGTTGAGCTTGGCCGAAAGCGGCACATTTTCAAGCAGTGTCGCCTCAAGCATCGCCCCTTCGCGCTTGCCGCCGCACAGGATCGTCGCGCCGCCAGCGGTCGCCTCCTTGATCCAGTTATCGAGCCGTGCAGCTTCCTTCACATCGATCATCGGACCAACGAAGGTCGCCTCCTCAGCAGGGTTGCCGGCGATCAGTTTGGCCGTCTTGGCGACGAGCAGGTCACGGAAGGCCGGATAGATGGCTTCATGAACGAAGATCCGCTGCACCCCAATGCACGACTGGCCTGACTGGTAAAAGGCACCGAAAACTGTGCGATCGGCGGCATCTTCCAGATCGGCATCCTTGTCGATGATCACCGCGGCATTGCCACCGAGTTCGAGGACCACCTTTTTCTTGCCGGCGCGCGCTTTCAGATCCCAGCCGACATCAGGCGACCCGGTAAAGCTGAGCAGTTTCAGCCGGTCATCGGTGGTGAAGAGATCGGCGCCATCGCGGTGTGCCGGCAGGATCGAAAAGGCCCCCGGCGGCAGAGCGGTCTCGGCAAGCACTTCGCCGATGATGATCGCGCCCAGCGGGGTGCGCGAGGCGGGCTTCATCACGAACGGGCAGCCGACGGCAATCGCCGGGGCAATCTTGTGGGCAGCAAGGTTGAGCGGGAAGTTGAACGGCGAAACAAAACTGCACGGCCCGATTGGCACGCGCTTCCACATGCCCTGATAGCCCTTGGCACGCGGCGAAATATCGAGCGGCTGCACCTCACCGGTCATCCGCACGCTCTCTTCGGCAGCGATGCGGAAGGTATCGATCAAGCGGCCAACTTCGCCGCGTGCATCGCGGATCGGCTTGCCCGCTTCGATGCACAACGCATAGGCCAGTTCCTCGAAACGTTCCGTAAAGCGCGTCACGCAATGCGCCAGCACCGCCTGGCGTTCATAGGCCGCCATCTTGGCCATCGGCTCGGCGGCGGCAACCGCGGCAGCGATGGCACGATCGATAGTGGCGGCATCAGCCATGGCAACGCGGGTGGCGGGCAGTCCGGTGTATTTGTCGGTAACCACCAGGTCGGTATTGGGCATCTCCGCCTTATTGGCGACATACATCGGATAGGTTTCACGCAACACTGTCATGGTCTTACTCCCAAATTCTGTTTCAAACGGTCAGTACGACCTTGCCTGTCGCCTTGCGGTCCATCATCCAGCGTATCGCCGCCGGGCCCTCATCGAGCGAGAAATGCTTGGAAACATGCGGGCGGATCTTGCCGGCGCGATACCATTCGAGCAGTTCTGCCATATTTTCGCGATGCAGCGGCGCTTCGGCGCGGGTGAACGCACCCCAGAACACCCCGACGATCGAGGCGCCTTTGATCAGCGGCAAGTTGAGCGGCAATGACGGGATCGCCCCGGCGGCAAAGCCGACAACAAGGTAGCGGCCATTCCAGGCGATGCCGCGAAACGCCGGCTCGGCATAGCGATCGCCCACCGGGTCATAGACGACATCCACGCCGCGCCCGCCGGTGAGCACCTTGATGCGGTCCTTCAGGTCTTCGGTGGCGTAGTTGATGGTTTCATCGGCACCATATTCGCGGCACAGCGCCAGTTTTTCATCGCTCGATGCCGCGGCGATCACCTTGGCGCCCATCACCTTACCAAGTTCGACTGCTGTCAACCCGACGCCGCCGGCAGCGCCAAGCACCAGCAGTGTTTCGCCCGGCTGCAGGCGAGCGCGCTGCTTGAGCGCATGGTGCGAAGTGCCATAGGTCATGGTGAAGCCACTGGCGACATCAAAGGGCATGTCCCCAGGGATCGGCACGATCTGGTCGCGATTGGCGATGACCTGTTCAGCAAAGCAACCATGCCCGGTCATCGCGACCACCCGGTCGCCGATAGCGACATCGCTGACGCCTTCGCCCACCGCATCGACCACACCAGCAGCTTCGCCGCCCGGTGAGAAAGGCAGCGCCGGTTTGAACTGATAGAGATTCTGGATGATCAGCGTGTCGGGGAAATTGACGCCGGCGGCGTGAACCCGCA
>JBMOFG010000158.1:0-5253 GCA_049314415.1 Polymorphobacter sp. | reverse complement strand
TGTTCAAATCGACGCGGCCGCCAATGCCCGACGGGGCAATGCGGTTGCCATCGAGCAAGACGATGTTGCGGCCCGAACCGATGCCGCGAAGATCGACGAACGAGGCGCCGCCATTGCCATTGTTGACAGCCGAACCGATGCTCGGAACCACGCCCGGGATGTCGCGCAGCACTTCTTCGGCGACGTTCGACGCACGCAGCTGAATGGTTTCAGCGGTGGTGACATTGACCGGCGCGGCCGAGATCAAATTGGGGTTCTTGATCAGCGAACCGGTGACGACGATCGTGCCTTCGTCTTCGGCAGCGGTGGCAGCAGCAGTTGCACCAGCGGCGGTCTGGGCAAGGCCGGCAACCGGCGAAGCCAGCAGGGCCAGGACGAGGGTCGCAGCGCTGCCCTTCAGGGCGGCGCGGTTGAGCGAGGTCTTCGCGTTGATCACAGTTTCGGTTCCTTCATTAAAAACGGTTCCGCGATGTACGTCTCGGTACGTCCGGCATCCATAGGATGTCGCTTAACCAATCCGATTTGCCCTGCCTTTCGACATTGCATCGCTCCAGCCATTACAGCCTTGTCTGTGTCTCTCGTTGAAAAATGGCCGGTCTGTAAAGGTTAAGCCGGCTCGTACCTGCATTCGGAAGCGCGGTGTTGCAGCATGGCAACAGCCCTATGACAGGATGATGACGTTGTTTCTGCGGCTATTCAGCCGGGATCGAATCCTTGCAGCTTCTGGCCGCTGGCATCGAGCGCCCGCACATAGGCGCGCAGCAGATCGCGTTCGGCGGGTTGGATATGCGGGTTCCAGGTGTCGATGATCAGCACGGCGCGCAGGCTGTCGGACGGGTTGGAGGCTTCGTGCTCGATGCTATCGTCGAAGGCAAAGGCTTCGCCTTCCTGCCAGGGCCGGGTTTCGTTGCCGACGCGGAATTCACAACCCGCCGGCACGATCAGCGGCAGGTGGATGATGGTGCGGATATTGGTGGCGCCGGTATGCGGCGGAATCTGGGTCCGGGGCTTCAGCAGCGAAAAGAACGCCACCGGACCACGGCCTTCGAGGTCGAACAGCGGCAGCCGGTCGAGCACCGCCGCGGTTTGGGGGCAGCGCGCGCGGATAGCGGCGTTGTTAACACCATGCTGAATGAGGAACTGCGCCGCCCAGGCATCATTGTGGTTGAGCGTGGCCCATTGGTTGACCGGCGCGCCTGGCGGATAGGCGACATAGGGCGCAAAGCCGGCATCACCCGCTGCCAGCAGCGCCTGCAATTCGGCACGGATGAGGGGTGTTGCGGCTTCGAGTTCAGCGAGCCAGGGGAAATGGCTTCGGGCGAAATATTGTTCGGCGGGCAGATAGGGATAGTGCAGCACCAACGGCTGGTGATGGTAGATCCGGCGCCGACCCAATGCCGTATCGACGAAGTGGCGGAAACGCCGCATCTCATCATCGCTGCGCCCCACGATCGCCGGCAGCAGCGCGGTGTCGAGCCGTTCGGCCAGTTCATCATTGGCGGTCGCCACCATCGCCCGGGCATGAGACAGGCCGGCCATGAAGCCTGGGCCCTGATGCACATTAGGATCTGTCGCCGCCAGCAGGCGCCGATAGTGATCAAGTGCCTCGGCGGCATTGCCCTGCGCTTCGAGAAGGCGCCCCTTGCACAACAGCGCATGGTCGAAATAGGGGTCGCGATCGAGCGCCTTGTCGAGCGCGGCGGCTTCGGCCGCCTGGTCCCCCGTCACGCTGTGCGCGGTCGACAAATTATACCAAAGCAGTGGCGACGCCGGGTCGGCGGCGGCAGCGCGGGCCAGCAGTGCTGCGGCGGTGCGGGCGTCGCCGCGGCCCAGCGCCTGCAGACCGGCGGCGTTGAGTTCGGCGGGATTGTCGGTCATTGCGGGTTTTCCGTCAGCAAGGTGGCCGGGTCGACGCGCACACCCAGCCAGGTCATGCCCCAGTGAAGGTGGGGCCCGGTCGCGCGCCCGGTAGCGCCGACGAGTCCGATGGGTTCGCCCTGCGCCACGATCTGCCCCGGTTTCACGTCGATCCGCGACAGGTGCATCATTACCGAATACAGCCCGAAACCGTGATCGAGGATGACGAGATTGCCTTCGAGCGCAAACGGCCCGGCAGCAAGCCGCACCACGGCAGGAGAGGGGGACAGGATCGGCGTGCCGGTAGGGGCGGCGATGTCCATCCCGCCGTGCGGTGCGGCGGGGCGATCGCCATAGATGCGCTGCGCGCCGAAATTGGTCGAAATGCGCCCGGGTGCCGGGCGGATGAAGCGCGCGCGCCAGAAGGGCAGCGGCGAAGTTTCGGCACGAGCGGCCTGCACCGCGCCCAATTCGCGGTTGCGGCGCGCGTCATATTCGGGATTTGGCGGGCCGGGCATCGAAAGCCGCGCCGGCAGGATGTCGGTGTCCCAGGCCTGTGCTGTGATGCGAACCGGCCAGCGCGCGGGGCGGCCGGCGTCGGTGGTCCAAGCCAGCAGCGCCGAGGCGCCGGCGTCATGGTCGATGCCGATCATGAACGCACCGTCGCTGGTCATCGGCACCGGCTTGCCATCGAATGTCAGGCTGTGGCCGGGGTGGGGCAGGCGGGTGCGGACAAGGGCGCCCTGCCGGGTGACGAGCGGTTCGACGACGATAAACGGCAATGGCGCCGCGGCCACCATGGGGATGGCGGCTGCAATCATCAGCGCCAGGCCGAGTGCCTTCAAATCTCGGCCTTTGCGCGTTTTTCAGCATAGCGCTTGGTGGCAGCGGCGGCATCGGCATAGGCTTCCTGGAACTCATGGCTCCAGTATCGCAACGCCGGCAGCGCGATGCGCTTGCCGGTGACGGCGCATATGACATGATCGCCGGGTGACATGACCTCGTACGAGCCCGACAAATACCGCAGCCGTGCCGGGCGGCCCAAGGAGGTGAGCATTACAAAAGCCTTTCCTGAATCGGCGAGCCGGATTGCACGCGCGCATCGCCGTCGGCAAAGCGGATCGTCAACAGCGTTTCGGCACTGGCGGCCCGCGCCGTCGTGATCGGCCGGCCATCGGGCGCCAGGACCAGCGCATAGCCGCGGGCCAGTACCTGTTCGGGACCAAGAGAGCCGAGCAGCCGTCCGGCTTCGCCAAGGCGGGCCGTGGCGCGGGCAGCAAGGGTTGCAACCAGAAAAGGTCGCAAGCGCGCGCTGCCCGCCACCAGTCGGGCCCGATCAGTGGCGATTGCCGCACGCCCGGCGCGATCAAGCGTGGTGCCAGCCTGCGCCAGCTGGTGGCCGGCGGCGTCTCGGCGAGCGAAGATCAGCGCCGGCCTCAGCGCGGCACCGGCACCCATCGCGCGGGTGCGCCACAACGCGGCACTGGCCTTCAGCCCACGCGGCAACCGGTCGAATAGATCGTCGGCGCGCTGCGCCGGCATCGCCAGCAGGGCGCGCGCCGGCGGCAACTGACGCGCCAATGCCTCGGCACGCTCGCGGCGTTGCGCCACCAGCCGTGCCATGGCGCGATCGAGCCGGGCGCCGAGCATCGCCACTTGTGCAACAAGATCGGCGCGCACCGGAACCGCGCGCTCGGCAGCGGCGGTCGGCGTTGGCGCACGCCAGTCGGCGGCGAAATCGACAAGCGTGGTATCGGTTTCATGGCCAACGGCGCTGATCACCGGGATGCGGCTGTCGGCGACGGCACGAACGACATTTTCCTCGTTGAAAGCGGCAAGATCCTCGATCGAACCGCCACCCCGCGCGACGATAATGAGGTCAGGGCGTGGCACCGGACCGCCACGGGCGATGGCGTTGAAACCGCGCACAGCGGCTTCGACCTGTCGCGCCGATGTTTCGCCCTGCACTGCTACCGGCCAGACCAGCACGGGACGCGGAAAGCGATCAGCGAGCCGGTGCAGGATGTCGCGGATCACCGCGCCGGTCGGCGAGGTGATGACGCCGATGAAGCGGGGGATGAAAGGCAGCGCTTGCTTGCGCTGCGGGTCGAACAATCCTTCGGCAGCCAGTTTGAGCCGGCGCGCCTCGATCTGGGCGAGCAGTGCGCCGACGCCCGCCGGCTCCATCCGTTCGACGACGATCTGATATTTGGAGCGGCCGGGGAAGGTCGTCAGCTTGCCGGTGGCAATGACTTCCAGCCCGTCTTCGGGGCGGAACGAAAGCGATGCGGCATGACCCTTGAACATGACCAGGTCGACAACGGCGCGTTCGTCCTTCATCGCCCCGTACCAATGGCCCGAGGCGTGGCGCTTGAAACCAGTCAGTTCGCCGCGCACTCGCACCAGGCCAAAAGCGTTTTCAACCGTACGCTTGAGCGCGCCGGCGATTTCGCTGACCGAATATTCGGGCGTGTTGCCCGGCAAGGTTGGTTGATCTTCCACACTGCCGTCATAGATTGACGCGGCGAACGGGGGAAGGGCTGCGTGCGGTGTTTGCCGGGCCTAGCCATTCAGGCATTCACGACCTAAGGACGCGGCCATGACTGCGACTCCAGAAATCTGCGATATTCTTGTTCTTGGCGGTGGTGGCCGCGAACATGCCCTTTGCTGGAAACTGCGCCAGTCACCTCGTACCGGCCGGCTGGTCTGTGCGCCGGGCAATATCGGGATCGCGGCAGTGGCCGAATGCGTCGATCTTGCCATCGCCGACCCGGCAGCCGTCGCGGCCTATGCCGCGGAACAGGGTTTCGGGCTGGTTGTCGTCGGGCCCGAAGGCCCGCTAGTTGCCGGGGTCGTCGATGCGATGCGTGCCGCCGGTATCGCCGTGTTTGGGCCAACAGCGGCGGCAGCCCAACTCGAAGGCTCCAAGGGTTTCACCAAGGATCTGTGCCGCAAAGCCGGCATCCCCACCGCTGGCTATCGCCGCTTCGCCTCAGGTGCCGATGCCCATCATTATGTTGCGGTGCATCCGTTGCCGGTGGTCATCAAGGCTGATGGCCTGGCCGCCGGCAAGGGTGTTACCGTTGCCGAAAGCAACGAGGAAGGGCTCGCGGCGCTGGCCGATATCCCGGGTGCCGTGGTGGTCGAGGAATGCCTGACTGGGCCGGAGGCAAGCCTGTTTGTCATTACCGACGGCACGACGGTGCAGGTCTGGCCCTCGGCGCAGGATTACAAGCGTGCCTTTGACGATGACAGTGGCCCCAACACCGGCGGCATGGGCGTGATTTCCCCGGCGCCGCGGCTGACCGATGCATTGCTCAAGCGCGCGCTGGACGAGATCGTCACGCCGACGCTGGCGGCAATGGCGGCGGCGGGCACGCCGTACACCGGCGTGCT
>JBMOFG010000157.1:0-5259 GCA_049314415.1 Polymorphobacter sp. | reverse complement strand
GCGTGGCGCATGTCAACGCCAGCTTCAACAACACCATGATCACCATCACCGATGCACAGGGCAATGCGATTGCCTGGTCGTCGGCCGGGACCATGGGCTTCAAGGGCAGCCGCAAGTCGACGCCGTTCGCGGCGCAGATGGCCGCCGAAGATGCCGGCAAGAAGGCTGCCGAACATGGCGTCCGCACGTTGGAAGTCGAAGTGCGCGGTCCAGGCTCGGGCCGCGAATCGGCATTGCGTGCGCTGCAGGCCGTGGGCTTTCAGATCACTGCGATCCGCGATGTGACGCCGATCCCGCACAATGGCGTGCGCCCGCCGAAGCGCCGCCGCGTCTGACGCTGTCCGCTTCGGCCGCGCTCATCTCGGGCGCGGATTTTCGACTGTTTGATGACGGAACGGGCGGGTGACGATCCGCCCCTTTCCAAAGATGAGGTGAGCCTGTGGCTGTCATTGCCAAGAACTGGACCGAACTCAAGAAGCCGAATCGGCTTGAAACCCGCGTCAGCGCCGATGGCCGCCGCAAGAGCAGTTTCATTGCCGAACCTTTGGAGCGCGGCTTCGGCCTGACGCTGGGCAATGCGCTTCGTCGCGTGCTGCTGTCGTCGCTGCAGGGTGCGGCTGTCACGGCCATCAAGATCGATGGCGTGCTGCATGAATTCTCGTCGCTTGCTGGTGTGCGCGAAGATGTCACCGACATCGTGCTGAACCTCAAGCAGGTCGCGATCCGCATGCAGGGCGACCAACCCAAGCGTGTGCATCTCGCCGCTACGGGCCCGGGCGAAGTCACCGCCGGCCAGATCGCGGTATCGGGCGACATGGAGGTCCTCAACAAGGACCTCGTCATCTGCACGCTCGACGACGGCGCGACACTCAACATGGAACTGACCGTCGAAGCCGGCAAGGGCTATGTCCCGGCCAGCGCCAACCGGCCGGCCGATGCGCCGATCGGCCTCATTCCGGTCGATGCGCTTTATTCGCCGGTGCGCCAGGTCAGCTACAAGGTCGACAATACCCGCGTCGGCCAGGAGCTTGATTTCGACAAGCTGACCATTCAGGTCGAAACCGATGGTACTGTCACCCCCGACGATGCGTTGGCCTATGCTGCCAAGATCTTGCAGGATCAGCTCCAGCTGTTCGTCAATTTCGAGGACGTCGTGGTGGCAGCGCCGGTGGCAGCGCCCGCTGGTGGCCCGATCGAAGTCGATGACAACACCGTCATCAACCGTTTCCTGCTCAAGAAGGTCGATGAACTGGAATTGTCGGTGCGTTCGGCGAATTGCCTGAAGAACGACAACATCATCTACATCGGTGATCTGGTCCAGAAGACCGAAAGCGAAATGTTGCGCACGCCAAACTTTGGTCGCAAGTCCTTGAATGAAATTAAGGAAGTGCTCAGCCACATGGGCCTGCGCCTTGGCATGGAAATTTCGGGCTGGCCGCCGGAAAATATCGAGGAAATGGCCAAGAAGCTCGAACAAGAATTTTGATCGCGGCGCGGCTTTGCCGCGGCTCGGTACAAGTAAGGGGCTTCCGGCTGACCCCGTAATCAGCCTGATCCGGGGTACCTGGTACGGCCCCTTATCGAACGGAGACTAATCATGCGTCACGGTAATGCCCATCGTAAGCTCGGCCGGACCACCAGCCACTGTCTGGCCATGTTCCGGAACATGGCCGCCAGTCTCATCAAGCACGAGCAGATCAAGACGACGCTGCCCAAGGCGCGTGAAATCCGCCCGTATATGGAAAAGCTGATCACGCTCGCCAAACACGGGGGCCTGTCGAACCGCCGTCTGGCGCATGCCCGGTTGGGTGACGATGACCAGCTGATCAAGCTGTTCGACACGCTGGCTGCACGTTACGCCGACCGCCCGGGTGGTTATGTCCGCATCGTTAAGGCCGGCATTCGTCGTTCGGATGCAACGCCGATGGCGATTGTCGAACTGGTTGATCGCGATACCAGCGCCAAGGGTCAGGATTCCGGCCCGGTGCAGAGCTTCGACGACGAGTGATCGAAACCGGCGCGCAGCGGGCAAGCCTCGCGCGCGCCACTGCCCCCGGTTTGATCGAAGGACGAGATCATGGCTGACGAAATCGATATGATGCCGACCGAGAACGGCTTTGATGGCAACGAGCCAATGCCGCAAGTGTCGATCTTGACGCAATATGTGAAGGATCTGTCCTTCGAAAACCCAAATGCTCCGGCATCCTTGCAGACGACTGAGCAGCCGCGCATCGAGGTCAATGTCGCGGTCAATGCCAAGCGTGCCGGCGACGCAATGTTCGAAGTCGAACTCAAAATCACCGCCAAGGCGATGGCGGGCGATGCCGTCGCTTTCGTAATTGACCTGCTCTACGCTGGCCTCTTCGGTCTGACCAATGTGCCGGAAGAAGCGCTTGAGCCTTTCCTGATCATCGAAGCGCCGCGGATCCTGTTTCCCTTCGCGCGTCGCATCGTTGCCGATTCGGTGCGCGATGGCGGCTTCCCGCCGCTGATGCTCGATCCTATCGACTTTGCTTCTCTCTATATGGCGCAGCAGGGCGCCCAAGGCGGCAACGCGTGATCGACCGTCCTTTCCCCTTCCCGGGGAGAGGACGTCGCTGCCGCACCAGCGTGAGGCACGGATGATGCCGGCATGAACCTGGTAAAGGCGACCGCCACGATTGGCGGTCTGACCCTCATCTCCCGTATCGCCGGCTTTGCCCGCGACGTGCTGCAAGCGACTTTTGTCGGCGCCGGCGGGGCGGCCGATGCTTTTTTGATCGCCTTCCGCCTGCCCAATCTGTTCCGCGCGCTGTTCGCTGAAGGCGCCTTTGCCTCGGCGTTCGTGCCGATGTTCAACCGACAGGTTGGTGCGGATGGCGGTGATATGGCTGGCGCCAAGCGCTTTGCCGAAGATGTGCTGTCGGTGCTCCTGCCGGTGCTGGCGCTGTTCACGCTGGTCATGATCATCGCCGCCGCGCCGATCGTTTGGGCCTTGACCGGCGGCTTTGCCGATGCGGCACCGGGCAAATTTGCGCTAACGGTCGATTTCACCCGGTTGACCTTTCCCTACCTGCTGCTCATCAGCCTGGTGTCGCTGCTCGGCGGGTTGCTCAATTCGACGGGCCGCTTCTGGGTCAATGCCGCCGCGCCGATCCTGCTTAACATGGCTTTGATCGCCGGTATGTTGTTGTTTCATGGGCCTGATCCGGCCGAAACGGCGCGGGTGCAGGCGCTATGCGTGACAGTAGGCGGCATTCTGCAGTTCGGCTGGCTGTTATGGGCGTGTTGGCGCGCCGATATCCGCCTGAAGTTGCGCCGGCCGCAACTTACCCCCAAGGTCAGGACGCTGCTCAAGCTTATCCTTCCGGCGGCGCTCGGCGCGGGCGCCGTTCAGTTCAACCTGCTGATCTCGACCGCGCTGGCAGCGCGCTTCCTGCCCGAAGGCGCTGTATCCTATCTTTATTATGCCGATCGGCTCAACCAATTGCCGCTCGGCCTTATCGGTATCGGCGTTGGCACCGCCATGCTGCCGGCGCTCTCGCGGCAATTGGGGGCAGGACAGGAAGCGGTTGCAATCCATACTCAGAATCGCGCTGTCGAGCTCGTGCTGTTGCTTACCTTGCCCGCAGCGGCGGCGCTGACCGTGTCGGCCGAACCGATCATTCGCAGCTTGTTGCAATATGGAGCGTTCCGCGCTGAAGATACGCTGCCGACGGCGCATGCGCTGGCGGCATTTTCGCTCGGGTTGCCTGCCTATGTACTGATCAAGGTGCTCACCCCCGGCTTTCATGCCCGGCAGGATACGCGATTGCCGGTCCGCATCGCGATTGCTTCGATGTTGGTCAATCTTGTCGGCAATCTGTTGCTTGTCTGGCCGCTCGGTCATGTCGGCATCGCCCTGTCGACGGCGGTGGCGGCCTGGGTCAATGCGGGGGCGCTGTATTGGGTGCTGTGTCGGCGCGGGCATTTTACCATCGATGCGCGGCTGGCACAGCGGTTGCCGCGCCTGATCGCTGCGACGCTGGTGATGCTGCCGGTATTGGCCGGGCTCGGTCTGTTGCTGGCGCCGTGGCTCGGCGGGGCGCTGGTGGCGCGAGCCGGCGCGCTAGTGCTACTGCTTGCCGCTGGCGGCATCGCCTATCTTGGCGCGGCCCGGCTGCTTGGCCTATTCACCCTTGCTGAACTCAAGGCGCAATTTTCCCGCAAAGGCACGTCCGCATGAGCCGCGTTTTTTCCGGCATTCAGCCTACCGGCAATCTGCACCTCGGCAATTATCTTGGCGCCATCCGCAAATGGGTGACGATGCAGGATGCGCATGAGTGTATTTATTGCGTCGTCGATCTGCACGCGATCACCATCGCCCAAGACCCGGCAACGCTGCGCAATGGCATTCGCGAAATGGCGGCGGCGCTGATAGCCAGCGGGATCGATCCCGATCGAGCCATCTTGTTCCAGCAGAGCCAAGTGCGCGCCCATGCCGAAATCGCCTGGGTGCTGATGTGCACGGCGCGTGTCGGCTGGCTGAATCGCATGACCCAGTTCAAGGAAAAATCAGGTAAGGACCGCGAAGGAGCCAGTGTCGGGCTTTACACGTATCCGGTGCTTCAGGCCGCTGATATCCTCGCCTATCGCGCCACACACGTACCGGTCGGCGACGATCAGAAACAGCATCTCGAACTGGCGCGCGACATTGCCGTAAAGTTCAATACCGATATGGGCGCCGATGTCTTCCCGCTGCCCGAACCGGTGATCGAAGGCCCGGCGACTCGGGTGATGAGCCTGCGCGACGGCAGCGCCAAAATGTCCAAGTCCGATCCCAGCGATGCAGCGCGGATCAACATGACTGACGATGCAGATGCGATCGCGCAGAAGATCAAGCGCGCCCGCACCGATGTTGACGCACTACCGTCCGAACCGGCCGGATTGTCGGGCCGGCCCGAAGCGGCCAATCTGGTCGGTATCATGGCGGCGTTGTTGGACCGCAGCATTGCCGATGTGCTGCGCGATCATGGCGGGCAGGGCTTTGGCCAGTTCAAGCCGGCACTGGCCGATGTGATGGTCGCCGCGCTGGCGCCTATCAACGCACGCTTCGCTGCGCTGCGGCAGGATAGCAGTGCTATTGATGCAATTTTGGCCAAGGGGGCTGTCCGGGCAAGCGCGATTGCCGAGCCGGTGCTGGCCGATGTACACCGGGCGGTGGGCTTCACCGGATAAATCGACGCTATATGGCCGAATTCAGTGGCCATTCAGTTGAAAATGCGCAGACTTGATGCCACG
>JBMOFG010000156.1:0-5263 GCA_049314415.1 Polymorphobacter sp. | reverse complement strand
GACCCAATAGGCCTGACCGCCCGCTGCCAGATGCCGGCCGAGCGCGGCGATCACTTCCTCGCTGCGCTCGGACGGCATCACCCGGGTTTCAATCGGCTGCCGCCCAGGTGGCAGCTCATCGATCTGCGAGCCATCCATTTCGCCATAATTGGTCAGCGCCAGGCTGCGCTGAATCGGCGTCGCGGTCATTGCCAGCAAATGCGGCGGCACCTTAGCCTTGGCGGCCAGCATCAACCGCTGGGCCACGCCGAAACGATGCTGTTCATCGACGACGACCAGCCCCAGATCGTGATAGTCAACGGCTTCCTGGAAGATGGCATGGGTGCCGATCAGGATGTCGATTCGCCCCATCGCAAGATCATCGAGCAGATCGAGCCGCGCTTTGCCCTTATCACGCCCGGTCAGGATGCCGACCCGCACCGGCAGATCTCCGAGCATCTTGGTGATGCTGGCAAAATGCTGCCGCGCCAATATCTCTGTCGGCGCCAGCAGCGCCGCCTGCGCCCCGGCCTCCACCGCCATTAGCATCGCCAGCAGCGCCACCAGCGTCTTGCCCGACCCGACATCGCCCTGCAGCAACCGCAGCATCGGCGACGATTGCGCCATGTCACCGCTTATTTCCCCCAGCACACGGGTCTGTGCTGCGGTCAGCGACCAGGGCAGGCGCTGCACCAGCGACCCGGTCAGCCGGCCATCGCCGGCCAACGCGCGGCCACGGCGCAACCGCGTGTCGCGCCGTACCAGCAGCAGCGCCAGTTGGTTGGCAAGCAGTTCGTCATAGGCCAGCCGATCCTTGGCCTTGGCCTCCCCGGTCAGCGCATGCGCGGCGGCAATACTGTCATGCCAACGCGCCCAGCCTTGGCGCGCGCATACACTTGGCTCGATCCATTCCGGCAGGTCAGGGACGCGCGCCAGCGCCAGCGCTGCCAGTTGCGCCATGCGCTTGTTGGTGACGCCTTCGGTGAGAGGATAAACAGGTTCGCGCAGCATGGGACCCATCGCCTCGTCCGGCAGCGCGATATCCGGATGGCTGATCTGCAAGGTCTGACCATAACGATCGAGCTTGCCAGTGATGCGCCGCTGCTCCTGAACGGGCAGCTTCGATCGCGCCCAGGCCCCCGATTGGCCAAAAAAAACCAGATCGACCCATTGCCCGCCACCATCCACGGCGCGTACCCGTAAGGGACTGCGCGGGCCGCCCGCATCATGGCGCACGATGGTAAGCACGACGATGATCGGCCGGCCGACGAGCGATTCGTCGATCCGATCGACTTGCACTCGGTCGATTGCCATGATTGGCAGATGAAACAGCAGATCGAGCGCGCGGTTGAGCTTGAGCCGCGCCAATTGCCGCACCAATGCCGCCCCCACCCCCTTGAGGGTGGCGGTTTCGGCGAACAGCGGGTTGAGGATGGCAGGCCGCATGGTTAGGACAGTCATAGCCGCCGCGCGCCCGCTTTGAAACGGGCGCGCGGCGTTTGCCGCGTTTCCGCATCGGAACGCCGCGAATTATTTTCGGAGCGCATTCGCATGACAGCTGAGGTCAGCCTCGACCATCGCCTTCGCCGCCTGCGCTTCCGCGCCTGGCACCGTGGCACCAAGGAAGCCGATCTGCTCATCGGCGGCTTTGCGACGCGCTATGCCGATGGCTGGAACGAGGCCGAGTTGCGCTGGTTCGAAGCGATCCTTGATGAACAGGATGTCGATGTCATGGGCTGGGCCTTCGGCACCATCGTGGTGCCCAAAGCCTTCGCCGGGCCGATGATGGATGCACTGCAAAGGCTCGACTATGTCGCCGTCGCGATGCGCTGACCTGTCGTGATCGACCTCCGCCGCTTCGTCGCGGCCACCGCCCCGCTCACTCTCGCCCGCTGCGCCCCTGGCTTCCTGCCGTGGCTGATGGCGGACGCCGCGCGCGCCGTGTTCAACCCAGATGCCGAGCGCCGCGGCGGCGGCCGCGCCGTGTTCATCGCCGCCGATGACAGCAGCGCCCGCGCGCTCGCCGAAGCCGCGACCTATTTCGCCCCCGAAATCGAAGTCATCCAGCTCCCCGCCTGGGACTGCCTGCCCTATGACCGCGCCTCGCCGGGCCTGCGCGTTGCGGCCGAACGCCTCGCCGCGCTCGCCGCCCTCGCGGTGCCGCCGACCCGCGCGCAGCTGCTGGTCACCACCATCAACGCCGTCACCCAGCGCACCCTGCCGCCTGACCGCATCGCCACGCTTACCGCGCATATCACCGCCGGCACCCGCATCGACCGCGATGCGCTCGCCGCCAAACTCGCCGCCAATGGCTTTGTGCGCACCGATACGGTCGTCGAGGCCGGCGAATATGCCGTGCGCGGCTCGCTGCTCGATCTGATGCCCGCCGGCTCGCCCGACGCCCTGCGGCTCGATTTTTTCGGCGATGAAGTCGAAACCCTGCGCCGTTTCGACCCCGCCACCCAGCGCAGCCTCGGTGCCGCCGATGGCTTCACCCTGTTGCCGGTCAGCGAAGTCCTGCTCGATGACGCCCGCATCAAGAATTTCCGCCAGCTCTATCTCGATCGCTTCGGCGCCACCGCTACCGGCGACCCGCTCTACGAAGCCGTCTCCGACGGCCGCCGCCTCGCCGGCATGGAGCATTGGCTGCCGCTGTTCGAGCCAACGCTTGGCACGGTTTTCGACTATCTCGGCCCCGGCGCCGTCATCATCCGCGAAGCCGGCGCCGACAAGGCCGCCGAGGATCGCTTCGCCGCCATCGCGGATTATCACGACAACCGCACCGCCGCGCTGTCGGGCAAGAAGGGCAGCTATCGCCCGCTGCCGCCTGCCGCGCTGTACTTGTCGCCTGACGAATGGCAGGCGATGCTCAAGGCACGCGCCGTCCATATCGCCTCGCCCTTTGGCGTGCCCGACGGCACCCGCAACACCATCGTTTGCGATGCCGACCCCGCACGCGATTTCGCCCCCGAACGCATCGCGCAAGCCAGCGGCGGCGCCCCGGTTTACGAAGCGATCAAGGCGCATGTCGACGAACGCCGCAAGGCCGGCGACCACATCGTCCTCGCCAGCTACTCGAACGGCGCCCGCGAGCGACTTAAGGGCCTGCTGGGCGACGAAGGCGTTGCCGGCCTTGCCGATGCCGGCAGTTGGCAGGAAGCGCTCGGCCTCACCGCCAAGGGCCAGGTCGCCCTCACTGTTGTCCCGCTCGAACACGGCTTCACCCGCAGCGAGCCCAAATCGTCGCTGCTGGTGCTGACCGAGCAGGACATGCTCGGCGACCGGCTGGTTCGCCGCAAGCGCTCGGCGCGCAAGGCCGATGCCTTCATGGCCGAACTGTCGATGCTGACGCCGGGCGACCTGCTCGTCCACCGCGAGCATGGCATCGGCCGCTACGAAGGCCTGGTCGCCATCGAAATCGCCCGCCGCCCGCATGATTGCGTCGCGCTGAGCTATGACGGCGGCAGCAAGCTGTACGTGCCGGTCGAAAACATCGACGTCCTCTCCCGCTACGGCAGCGAATCCGAAGGCGTCGGTCTCGACAAATTGGGCGGCGTCGCCTGGGCCGCCCGCCGCGGCCGCATGAAGGACCGCATCCGCGAAATCGCCGGTGAGCTCCTCAAGACCGCCGCCGAACGCCTGCTGCGCGAGGCCGAGCCGGCGCATGTCGACCCGCACAACTACGCCGCCTTTGCCGACAAATTCCCCTATGTCGAAACCGATGACCAGCTGCGCGCCATCGACGATGTGCTCGGCGATCTTGCCTCGGGCCGCCCGATGGACCGGCTTGTCTGCGGCGATGTCGGCTTCGGCAAGACCGAGGTGGCGCTCCGCGCCGCCTATGCCGCCGCGCTGTCGGGGATGCAGGTCGCCGTCGTCTGCCCCACGACCCTCCTCGCCCGCCAGCATTTCGCTGGGTTCAGCGAGCGTTTCGCCGGGCTTCCCGTCATCGTCCGCCAACTCTCCCGCCTCGTCACCGCGAACGATGCCAAGGCGACCCGCGAAGGCCTCACCGATGGCACCGTCGATATCGTCGTCGGCACCCACGCCATCCTCGCCAAATCGATCGAGTTCAAGCGCCTCGGCCTCGTCATCGTTGACGAGGAACAGCGTTTCGGCGTCGTCCACAAGGAACGGCTGAAGTCATTGAAGGCCGATGTCCATGTCCTGACGCTCACCGCCACCCCCATCCCGCGCACCCTGCAAATGGCGCTCACCGGCCTGCGCGAAATGTCGATCATCGCTACGCCGCCGGTCGATCGCCTCGCGGTGCGCACCTATGTCATGCCCTTCGACGAGGTCGTGCTGCGCGAGGCGCTGCTCCGCGAACATTATCGCGGCGGGCAAAGCTTCTTCGTCGTCCCCCGCATCGCCGACCTGCCCGATATCGAACAGTTCATCCGCGAACAGATCCCCGAGATCAAACCCGTCACCGCGCACGGCCAGATGTCGCCGAGCGAAGTCGAGGAACGCATGAGCGCCTTTTACGACAAGCGCTACGACGTGCTGCTCTCCACCACCATCATCGAATCCGGTCTCGATATCCCCAGTGCCAACACGCTGATCGTCCATCGCGCCGATCGCTTCGGCCTGGCGCAACTCTACCAGATCCGCGGCCGCGTCGGCCGCGCCAAGACCCGCGCCTATGCCTATCTCACCACCCCCGCCGACCAGAGCATCACCGAAGGCGCCGAAAAACGCCTGCAAGTGCTCAGCGCGCTCGATACGCTCGGCGCCGGCTTTCAACTCGCCAGCCATGATCTCGATCAGCGCGGCGCCGGCAACCTCCTCGGCGACGAACAATCAGGCCATATCAAGGAGATCGGCTTCGAACTCTACCAATCGATGCTCGAAGAAGCGATCCTCGAAGCGCAAGCCACCGCCCGCGGCGTCAAGCCGCCCGCCGAAGCCTTCAGCCCCCAGATCACCGCCGAAGTCCCCATCCTCATCCCCGACGATTATGTGCCCGATCTCAACGTCCGCATGGCGCTCTACCGCCGCCTCAACGAAATGCAGGGCCGCCAGGACATCGACGGTTTCGCCGCCGAAATGATCGACCGCTTCGGGCCGCTCCCCCTGGAGGCCAGCAACCTGCTCGCCATCATCGAAATCAAGCTCGCCTGCCTCGCCGCCGGCGTCGCCAAGCTCGAAGCCGGCCCCAAGGGCGGGCTCATCACCTTCCAGGGCGACCAGTTCCAGAACCCCGAAGGCCTGATGGCCTATCTCGACCGCCTCGGCCCCCGCGCCAAAATCCGCCCCGACCAGAAAGTGTTCATCGCCGCCG
>JBMOFG010000155.1:0-5370 GCA_049314415.1 Polymorphobacter sp. | reverse complement strand
AAGCAGGAACTAGCCAGCCGCGTGGCTGAAGCCAGCGGACAGGGCCGCGCCGAGACTGCACAGATTATCGACATCATGCTCGGGATCATCACCGAAGCATTGGCGCGCCGCGAAGAAGTGCGGCTTGTCGGCTTCGGCAATTTCGTTGTCGGCGCCCGCAAGGCAACGACCGGCCGCAACCCGCGTACCGGCGAACCCATGAACCTTGCCGCTACCATGGCGCCGAAATTCCGGGTGGGCCGCAATCTGAAGGACGCATGCAATAAGGCGGTTGCCGGTACCGGCCACTGAACCAGTCAGTCCGGGCCCGGTGGCGCTAGGGGCCGTTGAAAGGCCTGGCCTGACCGGCCATTGGCAATGCGCCTTGGTATAAGCCGCAACCGGACAGTGTCATCACCAGGCGAGTGGCAGCAGATCGGGCGGAACCCAATCGCGCCGGGCGTTGGCGCTGAACAAGGTTTCGCGGCGCCAATGGGCGAGCGGCCAGTCCGACCGGCCGCACGGCCCGGCCATCAGCCCGGCGAGCACGTCCGCAAGCGGCGCAGCGGGCGAGGCCTTCAGCGCGGCGCGGGCGGCAGCGAGCGAGGCGAAGGTGATGCTGTGGTGATAACCGCTGCTGTCGGTGTTGGGCGTGCCAATGGCGGCATTATAATCCCGGATGATCGCCGCCATGTCGAAATCACCGCCATGGCGCAGCAGCCACACCGCCGCGGCGAAATGCGCCTGATGTGTCCAGCGCGGCGGCGGCAGGCTGCGATCGAGCAGGCCCTGGGCAATTTCGGCAATTTCGGCGTCGGTCAGCATCGCCACAGCCTGCCGCCCGGATGATCAAATCGTCAAGCTGGGCTTTACTTGGGCGCGCGCCTCGCCTAACCAGCCGTTCCCTTGCTGGCTCCCGAGCCGGTGCGGTCCATGGCGTGGGCGCGTAGCTCAGCGGTAGAGCACACCCTTCACACGGGTGGGGTCACAGGTTCAATCCCTGTCGCGCCCACCACGCCCCTGTCCTACATGAACCGAATCAGTTATGTTTGCGATATTGGCGCCGTTCGATAATTGCTCCGGGCAGTACGAATAGTTCGGGGCAAGCGTCCGGTAGTGTCAAGTTCGTGACTTTTGCGACTTTTCAAGCTCGCGTCGACGGTCTGGTACGGCCCGTATCTGGCATTATTGAAACGGAGGCTGACATGGCGAAAGCATCGAAGAAAGCGGCGGGTGCCGGCATCGATCTCGGGATGAATGAAAAACACCGCCGGGCAATTGCTGCGGGGCTCTCGCGGCTGCTTGCCGATACCTATACGCTGTATCTGAAAACGTATAATTTCCATTGGAACGTCACCGGGCCGCAGTTCAATTCGCTGCACCTGATGTTCGAAGGCCAGTATACTGAACTGGCGTTGGCGGTCGATTTGATCGCCGAACGGATCCGGGCGCTGGGCGAGCCGGCACCGGGCAGCTATTCGGCCTTTGCCGCGCTGGCCAGCATCAAGGAAGCCGAAGGCAACCCGCCGGCCACCGACATGGTGCGTATCCTGGCGGAAGACCAGCTCGCCGTGGTGCGAACCGCCCGGGCGGTGTTCCTGCTTGCCGATGCGGCCCATGATGAACCGACCGCCGACCTGCTGACTCAGCGCATGCAGGTGCATGAAAAGACCGCATGGATGCTGCGCGCCAATCTTGGCTGAACTGGCGCCGGCTCAGCTGTTGCGGCGCAACACCAGCCAGCCAAGCAGTGCCGAAACGAGGGAGCCGCCGATGATGCCGAGCTTGGCGGCGGCTTCCATCGGCGAGCCTTCGCCAAAGGCAAGGGCGGCGATGAACAGGCTCATCGTGAAGCCGATGCCGCACAGCAACGACAGGCCCCAGACCTGCCACCAATTGGCACCGGGCGGCAGATCGGCGAGTCGCAGCCGCACCGATATAGCAATGGCGCCGAATACGCCGAGCTGTTTGCCGATCAACAGCCCGAACGCGACGCCCAGCGGTACCGGCGCCACGGCATCACCCAACCCGATACCGCGCAGATCGATGCCGGCATTGGCGAAACCGAAGATGGGGACGATAATGAAGGCCGTCATCGGTCCCAGCGCATTTTCGAGGCGCAGCAGCGGTGGGGCTTTGCCGTCGGGGGCGCTGCCGCTGGCCTTGAGCGGAATCGTGAAGGCAACCGCCACCCCGGCCAGGGTGGCGTGGATGCCCGATTGCAAAAGTGCAAACCAGACCCCGGAACCGATTATGAGATAGGGCAGGAGTGACCGGACGCGGCAGCGATTGACCACGACCAGCGCGGCAAGTCCGGCGGCGGCGGCGGCCAGCGCCATCATATTCAGGCTGTCGGTGTAGGCGACGGCGATGATCAGGATGGCACCCAGATCATCAATGATGGCAATCGCCGTTAGCAGCAATTTGAGCGAAGCCGGTACCCGCTTGCCGAGCAGGGCAAGCACGCCAAGGGCGAAGGCGATATCGGTTGCCGCCGGAATGGCCCAGCCAGCGAGATTGGCCGGCTGGTTGCGGTTGATGGCAAGATAAAAAAGAGCCGGCATCACCATGCCGCCAAATGCAGCGGCGCCGGGTAGTAGCCGCCGTGACCAGCTCGACATTTCGCCATCGACAAGTTCGCGCTTGATCTCCAGCCCGACGTTCAGGAAGAACAGCGTCATTAAGCCGTCGTTGATCCAGTGCAGCAACGACAAGCCGCCGAGATCGAGATGAAGCCCGTCAAAATAGGCCCCAGAAAGCGGCGAACTGGCGATCATCATCGCCAGTGCCGCTGCCAGCATCAAAATATAGCCGCCGGCGGCCTCGGTCGCCAGCAGTTGCCTGATCGTTGATGAGGGGCGACGCCTGAGCATTGCACTGCTCTACCGGTGCCGGCGCGCAGCGTCACCCGAAACCCGATCACCGAACGTTGTAATTGGTTGCCACCCAGTCGCGGTAACTGCCGTCGAGAACGCCTCGCCACCAGCTTTCATTGCCGAGATACCAGGCCAGTGTTGCCGCAAAGCCGGTGGTGAAATCGCGCGCCGGGCGATAGCCGAGTTCGTCGCGGGCCCGGGTTTCATCGATGGCGTAGCGCCGGTCATGGCCGGGTCTGTCGGTGACGGTGATCTTGAGGCTGGCGGTTGGCCGCCCCTGTGCTGCCGCTGCTTCGGGAAAGCGGGTCGCCAGTGTCCGGTCAGCGGCAAAGGCCGCATCGACCGCCGCGCACAGCGTATCGATGACGGTGATGTTGGGCAGTTCGGCGCCGCCACCGATGCAATAGGTTTCGCCGACGCGGCCTTTGTGCAGCACCGCTTCGATGCCGCGGCAGTGATCCTCGACATGCAACCAGTCGCGGATCTGCATGCCATCCCCATAGATCGGCAAGGGCCGGCCATGCAGCGCGTTGATGAGGAACAGCGGGATCAGCTTTTCCGGAAACTGAAACGGCCCGTAATTGTTCGAACAATTGGACGTGGTGACGGCAAGCCCATAGGTGTGGTGCCAGGCACGAACAAGGTGATCCGATGCCGCCTTCGAAGCCGAATAGGGGCTGTTCGGGGCATAGGCCGTGGTTTCGCTAAAGGCCGGATCATCGGGTCCGAGCGAACCATAAACTTCGTCGGTGGAGACATGATGAAAGCGATGCGGCTTTGCTTCCCCCGACAGCCAGACGCTGCGGGCGGCGGTGAGCAGGCTGAGCGTGCCCAGAACATTGGTATCGATAAAGGCGGCGGGCCCATGGATCGAGCGATCGACATGGCTTTCGGCGGCGAAATGCACGATCGTGTCGATATTGCGGTCGCCAAGCAGTCCTTCGACCAGCGCGGTGTCGCGGATGTCCCCTTCGACGAACGCCGCGCGCGCGCCGGCCAGATTGGCGCGGTTGCCGGCATAAGTCAGGACGTCGAGCACGGTGATGGTGTCGCCGGGATGCTGCGCCTCCCAATAATGCACGAAATTGGCGCCGATGAAGCCAGCGCCGCCGGTAACGAGCAAATGGCTCATGCTTGCTTATCCTTGATCGCGGCGAGGCAGTGGCGCAGTTCGGTTTGCCAATGTGCGGCCGGGCCAGTGACGGCCCAACTGCTGCTCTTGTCGAGGACCGAATAGGCCGGGCGGCGCGCCGGGGTGGGGTAATCCTGGGTACGGATCGGAATGATCGGCACCGGGTTATCGAGCAGACCGATGGCCAACGCTTCTTCCTGGATGGCGACGGCAAAATCATACCAACTGGCGACGCCGGCATCGGTCCAATGGTGCGTGCCGCTCACATCGGCGGCGCTGAGCCGCCAGAGTGCCCGGGCGAGGCCGGCAACATGGGTCGGCGTGCCGATCTGGTCGGCAACCACGCGGACTTCGGGGCGTTCCTTCATCAGGCGCAGCATGGTGTGGACGAAGTTGCTGCCGACCGCCGCATAGACCCAGGCGGTGCGCACGATCAGCGCATCGGGGCCGGCGGCAATTTCGCCGGCCAGCTTGGTGGCACCATAGGCGCTGACCGGATTGGGGGCGGCATTGGGACGATAGGGTTGGCTCGCCGCGCCGTCGAAGACAAAATCGGTGGAAACATGCACCAGCCGCGGCGCATGGGCGGCAAGTAGGGCAACGGCATCGGCGTTGATGCGCTGCGCCTGCGCGGCATCGGCTTCGGCCTTGTCGACGGCGGTATAGGCGGCCGCATTGAAAACGATATCGGCACCGCTGTCGGCAATGACCCGCGCCACCGTGGCGGCATCCGTGATGTTAAAATCGGCCTCGGCAGGCGCGATGACGGTGACACCAGCGGGTGCGCAGGCCTGCAGGGCGCGGCCAAGCTGTCCACCGGCACCGGCAATAAGCGCCCTCATGCGAACACCGTGGCGTCGGCAAGCAGTGGTGCGGCGGCATCCTTGCCCGAAAGTTGCGGCGTCATCCCGGCCAGCGGCCAATCGATCCCGATCGCCGGATCGTTCCAGCGGATGCCGCGATCATCGCTGCCATCATATAATTGCGTGCATTTGTAGAGGAAGTCGGCCGTTTCGCTCAGCACGACAAAGCCATGCCCGAAACCGGGCGGCACCCATAACATGCGCTTGTTGGCATCGGACAATTCATAACCGACCCAGCGACCAAAATGCGCCGACGAGCGCCGCAGATCGACCGCGACATCAAATACGGCGCCCGCCGTGACCCGCACCAGCTTGCCCTGCGGGTTTTGCAGCTGATAGTGAAGACCGCGCAGTACGCCGCGGGCCGAACGGCTGTGATTGTCCTGCACGAAGTGCAGATCGAGGCCATTGTCGGCAAAAGTTTGCGCGTTCCAGCTTTCCATGAAGAAACCACGGTCGTCGCCGAACAATTTTGGTTCGATCAGCTTGACGCCCGGTAGCGCGGTGTCGATGACGTTCA
>JBMOFG010000154.1:0-5378 GCA_049314415.1 Polymorphobacter sp. | reverse complement strand
AGCCCGAACCGGCCCGCACCATGACCAATTTGCTGCTCGGGGCGACCAGCCTTGCGGTGGTGGTGGCGGTGCAACGCCCGCTGGTGCTGCCGCTGGCGGGCCGGGTGGTGGCACGCCGGCAGGGCCTGGCGCAGCGACTGCCGGCGCCGCTGCGCGACCTTGCCGCCATGCTGCTGCTCGATTGGAGTAATTATCATTGGCATGTCGCGACGCATCGTGTCGGCTGGCTGTGGCGCCTGCACCTTGTCCACCACAGCGACCGCGACATGGACGCCTCGACGGCGCTGCGTTTTCACGCGATCGACATGGGGGTGTCAGTGGCGCTGCGGCTGGCCCAAGTGCGGCTGCTCGGCGTCAGTCCGCGCGCCTTGCGGCTCTGGGAGGGCTTCTTCTTTGCCTCGGTGCTGTTCCACCATGCCGATCTCGACCTGCCTTTCGATGCGACGCTGGCGCTGGTACTGACGACGCCGGGCATGCACGACATCCACCACCGCGCCGAAGTGGCGGCGCTCGATTCGAATTTCTCGGCGGGGTTAAGCCTGTGGGACCGGCTCCACGGGACCTTCTCGGACGTGCAGCCCGATGTGCCGATCGGCGTTCCCGGCGTGCCGGTAACCGGCCTTGCTGACGCGCTGATGCTTACAATGTCGCGAACATGACCGCCGAAGCGACTGCCATCAGCGCGATCGCTGCCCAGCCAATGCGACTGTGCCAGCGGCTGAGGGTAAAGCGCCCCATGACGCTGTGCTTGCGCGCCAGCAGCATCACGACGACCATGACCGGCACCGCGACAACGCCGTTGACAACGGCACTCCAAAACAGCGCAGTGATCGGGTCGATCGAGGAGAAGTTGAGGAGCAGGGCGATGATGATCGCAGCGGCAATGAGGCCATAAAACCCGCGCGCTTCGGCGGGCTTGAGCTCGAGCCCGGCGCGCCAGCCCATGGTTTCTGACAGCGCATAGGCCGCCGACCCGGCCAGCACCGGTACAGCGAGCAACCCGGTGCCGATGATACCGATGGCGAACAGCGCAAAGGCAAAATCACCGGCGAGCGGCCGCAGTGCCTCGGCGGCGTCGGCGGCGCTGTCGATGCGGGTGATGCCATGGGCGTGAAGGGTGGCTGCGGTCGCCAGCATGATCGACAGGCTGATGATATGGGTGACTGCCATACCGCCCCAGCTGTCGATCTGAAGCCGCCGCATCTCGGCACGGGCGGTACGCGGCGCATCGCGCAGCGGGCGGCGGTGGTGCAGGCCCATTTCCTCGATCTCCTGCGACGATTGCCAGAAGAACAGATAGGGGCTGATCGTGGTGCCGAGGATGGCGACGACCATCGTCGCGGTCTCGGTGTCGAACTTCAGCGACGGGTGCAGCACGGCGGCGGCAACATCGGCCGGTGACACGCCGACGATGAGCACGACCGCGACATAGGCGAACAGCGCCAGTGTCAGCCATTTCAACAGGCTGACATAGCGGTGATAGGGCATGAACACCTGCAGCCCCAATGTCAGCAACGCGAAGGCCACCGTCATCGAATGGTGATTGGCACCGGTCGCGAGTTCGGCGGCGGCGCCCATCGCCGACAGATCGGCAGCGATGTTGAGCGTGTTAGCGATGAGGAGCAGCACGACGACAGCGCGCAGGATGAACGGCGAAAAACTGGTCTTGATATTGGCGGCCAGCCCAAGCCCCGACACGCGCGCTGTTTCGGCACAGATCAGCTGGAATACCGCAAGAAAGGGATAGGTAAGCAGCACCGTCCACAGCATCTGGAAGCCGAATTGCGCACCGGCCTGCGAATAGGTGGTGATCCCCGACGGATCATCATCGGCGGCACCGGTGATCAGCCCCGGGCCGAGCGCGGCAAAGGGGTTGAAGCGATGCCGGGCTGGCTTCGTCAATGGTTCACGCCTGCTGCCGGCGGATCAGGCCTTCCTGCACGACGCTGGCGACCAACTGACCCTGCTGGCTGTAGACCAGTGCGCGATTGAGCCCGCGGCCACCACCGGCAACCGGCGAATCCTGGTCGAACAAGTGCCAGTCGTTAAGATTGGGGGTCGCGTTGAACCAGATGGCATGGTCGAGGCTGGCGACCTGCATGCTCGGGTCCGACCAGGCGATAGCGTGCGGCAACAGGCAGGTATCGAGCAGGGTCATGTCGCTGGCATAGGCAAAGAGCGCGCGCGCCACTGGCGGCGCCACGGCAAAGGGCGCAACCGCGCGTACCCAATGCTGTGCGCGGGGCGCATGGGCGACCGGCGCAAAGGGGTTGATCTTGCTGACCGGGCGAAAATCGAGCGGCCGGTCGCGGTTTTTCATCAGGCTGCGATAGGGTTCCGGGGCATCGGCGGCATGAATCTCGGCCCATTCGGCCTCGCTTTGCAGCGATTCGGGATCGACACTTGCCGGCATGGTGTCGGCATGGGCGAGCCCGGGCTCTTCGGCCTGAAAAGAAGCCGCCATATTGAAGATCGGTCGGCCCTTCTGAAGCGCGATGACGCGGCGGGTGGTGAAGCTGGCGCCGTCGCGATCGCGCTCGACGCGATAGACGATGGGGTGCGCCGGGTCGCCGGGGCGCATGAAGTAGCTGTGCAGCGAATGGCATAACCGGCCGGGTTCGACCGTCCGCGATGCTGCCATAAGCGCCTGTGCGACGACCTGGCCGCCATAGACACGCATCCAGCCGGCGTTGGTCGATTGGCCGCGATACAGATCGTCTTCGATGCGTTCGACATCCAGCAGGTCGAGCAGTCGCGCGATGCTGGCGGCGGGATCAGCGTGAGAAAACTCGGTCATGTCCATTCGCCTAGGCTGCGTTTGCTCGAATTGCCAGAGGCGAAGGCGGGGCTATCCACAAGGAAAGCGGCCATCCTTGCGAATTACCGAGTGCTAATGCTTGACAGCGGCAAGGGCGGTGCCTATCCCGCCGCTTCCGCACAACATGCGGGTGTAGCTCAGTTGGTTAGAGCGCCGGCCTGTCACGCCGGAGGTCGCGGGTTCGAGCCCGTCACTCGCGCCACCCTCCGCAGCAGGGTTAATTGGCGGGTTCCGCAGCGGCTATTTTTGGCGCAGCCGATCCCAAGTGCCGAATTCATGCGAGATCGAGGCTTCGACCAGCGTTTCCCACAGGCTTTCGGCCAACCCGGGCGGCAAGCCGGCGATAGCCGCCGCCGCCGCGGCATTGGCGATTACCTGTGCCTTGCGGGTTTCGTCGCGCACGGCATTGCGGGTCGGTTTGATGCGGGCTGCAGCGTCCATATAAGCAAAACGCCGCGCCAGCAGCGCAACCAGTTCGCGATCCAGCGCATCGACGCTCTCGCGCACTTCGGCCATGGTTTCACAGGCAGTCGCGGTTTTCATTATGTGTCGGTCTTTCCCTTGGGTGCCGTCCAGCGCCCGGTATTCATCCAGATGAACAACGGCCGCAGCGGCAGCACCCAGGCCATGCCGAGCAGCAGATAGGCGACGACCATCACCAATGTCGGCAGTCGCGTCAGGGCGCTGCCGAACGAAGCGACAATGCCGGCATAGACGGCGAGGTAGAAAAGCAAGCCGATGATGCCTGCAGGTTTGCGCCAACTTGGTTCCATGCAATGTCTGTTAGCGATAGCGTGCACATTCCACCAGACGCGTTGGTGTCGCGATCCAGTCGAGCATCTCGTCCCAGGGGTCGGCGGGCAGGCCGGCGACGATCTGCACGTCCCAGGCCAGCCCCAGCGCCGTTACCCGGCCAGCGGCGCGCAGCCGCGCCAGTGTGCGGTCATAATAGCCGGCGCCCTGGCCCAGGCGCCGCCCGGCAAGCGTCGCGCCGATCAATGGCACCAGCACAAGGTCGGGGATCTCCTGCGGTGCGTTGGTATCGGGTTCGAGGATGTTGCCGAAGCCGGGACGCAGCGTCATCCTTTCAGCGCGGTAAAAGTATAAAGTTCCATCGGACACTTTTGGAAAGGCGTGGTGCGGCAGGTCGGGTTCGATGAACTGTGGGTCGATCTCGCTGCCATAGGCGGCATAGCTGGCAGGCATGTGCGCCAGGCTGGTGACTGGCGCTGCCACGACCGCCAGCGCCCGCTCCAATGTCTCGCGCGCTGCGGGGGTGATATCCTTGATAAGAGCGCTACGTGTCGCACGCAGGTGGCGGCGTAGCGCTGTTTTCGGATAATCGGGCGCAGGGATCATCGGCGGCAGTTTCCGGTTGGCGCCCTGCAAGCGGCACTGGCAAGCCGCTCTGGCATCGTTGGCGGGACCACCATGGGTCGGTGCATGAGAGATCCTCTGACGCCGTTTACGTCAGGTGGGAACCAGATAGGACGGACCAGGATCCGCCCAGGGCCAGCCCCCTAGGAAAGTGAATCGCCTCAGGGATGCTCGGTGCTCGTGCCGGACAGTACCCGCCGCAACGGCATATAGGGCGCCTTGCCCCGGCGCTCAAGGTGCAGGCTCAGGCTTCGAGTTGCGCGGCAAGGGTTTCGGCGCGATGCAGTAGGGCGGTCAGTCTGGCGGCAAGCTCGGGCTCGGGGTTGCGCGGCAGCGTCCGGGCCGGCTGGTCACCGTTGCGCGCTTCGAACAGTTCGTCGGCGACCATCAGCGCCGCCATCAGCAACAGCCGCGCTTCGGTCATCGTACCAAGCGATTGAGTCAGGCCTTGCACCTTGTCGGCGATGACAGCGGCGAGATCGACCAGATGGGGTTCATCGCCATCGCGGCACGACAAGGGGTAACTGCGGCCACCGATTTCAACATTGACCGTGCCCATCAGTCAGCCCGCAGCAATGAGGAGGAAGCCTCTTGTAGCGTCGTGGTGTTATCCCGGTCACCAACGTTGCCAAGCATCACATCAAGGTCGCTGAGCACTGACGCGGCCGCGGCTTCAACGCGCCTCAGACGCGCGCTTTCCGCTGTCTGACGGACCAACGCCGTTTCGATCCTGTGCAGGGCCCCTTCGATCCGGGAAACGATGGTGACCAATTCAGAGATGATGCGACCTCATAGCTCAACGCGTTACCGTCTGTTGGTAAAGAAGCATGTGAGCAAAAGCAATTTGCCTCCGCTTTCTTCAGCCGGGATTTGCGTCCATGCCGGCGACGGACGCAGCGCATTGGCTGGTTGACGCTTTCGCTGCCATCAGGCCAAACAGCACGGCGATTCGCGGCTGCAGGTCGGGGAGCGATGGATATTACTTTTATTTCAGGCATGTGAGCATGACCGATCCCCGATCGATGGCGAATGCGATTCGCGCCCTGGCGATGGACGCGGTGGAAGCCGCCAATTCCGGTCACCCCGGGATGCCGATGGGGATGGCGGATGCAGCGACCATATTGTTCACGCGGTTTCTCAAGTTCGACGCGAATCACCCGCGCTGGGCTGACCGTGACCGGTT
>JBMOFG010000153.1:0-5379 GCA_049314415.1 Polymorphobacter sp. | reverse complement strand
TGTCGATCGCGCTGCGCCTGCGCATCGATGCGACCGAAGCCTTTGCCGCCGATGTCGCGCATGAACTGAAAAACCCGCTGGCGTCGCTGCGCAGCGCGGTCGATGTGCTCGAAAGCGTCGAACAGCCCGAACTGCGCGTCCGGTTGCTGCACGTGATTCGCGATGATGTTGCCCGGCTCGACCGGCTTATCACCGGGATTTCGGAGGCGAGCCGGCTCGATGCCGAACTGTCGCGGTCGCGCTTCGAGCCGGTCGATGCCGGGGCGCTGTGTGCCGGGTTGGTGGCGGCCTATCGCACCGCCGGGCTGCCGGCCGGAGTCACGCTTGAATATCTGCCGCCGGTCATCGGCGCGGCGCCGGTGTTCGGGGATCCCGCCCGGCTGGCGCAAGTGCTGCGCAATCTCATCGACAATGCCCTGTCGTTTTCGCCGGTACCGGGCCTGGTGCTGGTTTCGGCCGAAACCGCGCCGGGGCGGGTGATTGTGCGGGTCGAAGACCAGGGGCCGGGGGTGCCGGCCGAAAATCGTGGCGATGTTTTCAAGCGATTCTATTCACAACGGCCCGATTCGGAAGATTTCGGCCGGCATTCCGGGCTGGGCCTGTCGATTGCCGGGGCGATTGTCGATGCCCATGGCGGCAACGTCCGGGTCGATGACCGGCCGGGTGGCGGCGCGCGCTTCACCGTCGAACTGCCGGCGGCGTGACGACGGCGCCGCCGACCTTGCACGCCACCGCCGTGGCGCTGGACGGGCGCTGCGTGCTGCTGCTGGGGCCGTCGGGGGCGGGCAAGTCCGATCTGGCGTTGCGGCTGCTCGATCGCGGTTGGCGGCTGGTGGCCGATGATTATGTTGTTCTTGTTCAGGAAAAAGGCGTGCTTTGGGCAAGCGCGCCACCGCTTCTTGCCGGTCTGATCGAAGTGCGTGGTGTCGGCATCATGCCCGAACCGGCGTTGGCGCGGGCGCCGGTGGTGCTGGCGCTCGATCTGGCGACGCCGCCCGACCGCCTGCCCGATCCGGCGCGGCGCGACCTTGCCGGTGTCGCCATCCCGTGGCTGGGCTTTGATGGCCGTGGCCACTCGGCGCCGCAGCGTGTCGAACGGGCTTTGCGTGCCCATGGCCTCGGGCTATCAATGGTGACTGTGATCGACAATGTGCCCGCATCGCTGCCAATGCCGCCAACGCCGGCAGGCCTTCCGATGCTGATCATCAGCGGCCTGTCGGGTGCCGGCAGATCGACGGCGCTGAAGGCGCTGGAGGATCTTGATTATGAAGCGGTCGATAATCTGCCGCTGGGGCTGATGGAAACATTGCTCGCTTCGGCCGAGGCGGGTGATGGCGCGGCGCGCCCGCTGGCATTTGGCATCGACAGCCGCACCCGCGGTTTTGATGCCGAACTGCTGGTGACGCGGCTGCGCGCGCTGCGCGCGCTGCGCGCGCTGCGCGGCGAAGGCGTTGATATCCGGCTGATCTATCTCGATTGCGCCGATGACGAGCTGGTGCGGCGCTTCTCCGAAACGCGCCGCCGCCATCCGCTCGCTGCCGACCGGCCGGCCGCCGACGGCGTGGCGCGTGAACGTGAACTCACCCAGCCACTCAAACGCTGGGCCGACATGGTCATCGATACCACCGATTTTTCGGTGACCGACCTGCGTCGCCGCATCGCCGAACGATTGGGGCGCGGTGGCCTGCATCCGTTGACGGTGACGATCCAGTCCTTCGGCTTTGCTCAGGGCCTGCCACGCAATGCCGATCTGGTCTTCGACGTGCGTTTTCTCGTCAACCCGCATTGGGACATGGCGCTGCGGCCGCTGACCGGTGAAGACCCGGCCGTGGCAGCCTTTGTGTCCGCCGATCCCGCCTATGCGCCGGCGATCGAGCGCATTGCCGACCTGCTGCTCACCCTGCTGCCGGGCTATGAGCGGGCGGGCAAGGCCTATGTCACCATCGCCATCGGCTGCACCGGTGGCCGGCATCGCAGCGTCGCGGTGTCACGCGAGCTCGAGGCCCGGCTCGCGGCTGCCGGCCATGCGCCGTTGCTGGTGCATCGCGATGTCGGCAGGCACGGCAATGACGCCACCATATTGACAGCGGCCCCCGGAACGGGTGAGCAAGGCGCCGCATGATTGGTCTCGTTCTTGTCACCCATGGCCGTTTGGCCGCCGAATTCCTGGCTGCGACCGAACATGTCGTTGGCCAGCAGCCGCGCATCGAAGCGATCTGCATCGAAGCTGAAGATGACATGGAACTGCGCCGCGCCGAGATCGCTGCCGCGGTGCAACGCTGCGACGCCGGCCAGGGTGTCATCATGCTGACCGACCTGCTTGGCGGCACGCCCTCCAACCTGGCCATCTCGCTGATGGGGCCCAACATCGATGTCATCGCCGGGGTCAATCTGCCGATGCTGATCAAGCTGTCGAGTGCGCGCAAGACCATGACGGTGTCTGCCGCCGTGGAGGCCGCGCAGGAGGCCGGACGCAAATATATTGCCGTTGCGTCAAAGATGCTCGGCGAAGCGATTTGAACGCGTCCGCCGGCCCGGCCGCTATTGGCCCTGTCCTCGTCGCCATCACCAACAAGCGCGGCCTGCATGCCCGCGCCAGCGCCAAATTTGTCACCCTGGCAAGCGGCTTCAACGCCGATGTCACCGTCAGCCATGATGGCTCCAGTGTCACCGGCACGTCGATCATGGGGCTGATGATGCTCGCCGCCGGCATTGGCGACAGTATCGAGATTTCCGCCAGCGGCCCGGAGGCCGAAGCCGCCGTGGCAAAACTCACAGGCCTGGTGCTCGACAAATTTGGCGAAGAATAGCCGCCAGTCCGCGCATGTTGCCGGCGTGCCGGTCGCGGTGCGTTATGGTGTGCCGGCTCGGGCGGCAGCCGCAGCGGCAGTACCGGCAATGCGGCCAAGCGTGATCGCCGACCCCAGCCCCATGGCCGGCAGATAGCCCCAGAAACTGGGTCCCGAAACGCCCCGCGCCGCGCCACCGCCGGCGAACAGATTGGCAAAACCGCGGCCATCCCCGAACAAGACCCGGGCGTCGCCGTCGATCTGCAGCCCGCCCTGGGTGTGATAGATGCCACCGCAGACCTTGACGAGATGCAGCGGCCAGCGCGGCGGGTGGTCATCGCCCCAGTCGCGCCCTTCGGTATCGGGGGCGCTGCCCGCAGCGGCGGCATCGGCGGCGGCCAGCGTCGCGGCCAGCGCCAAGGGATCACCACCGGTGATCGCGGCGAGCGCTGCCACGTCGGCGGCAACACGGATCGCGCCGGTGTCCTGCAATTGCTTTACTTCCAGCGTATAGGCGGTCTTGGCCTCGATCGCGGCATCGAAGACCACCCAGGCGGTGCCGCCGGGCTGCATCATCACCGGATGCACCATACCGGCGATATCGGCGATTTCATTGACGAAGCGTTCGCCGCGATTGTTGACGAGAAAGCCGCCCTCGACCAGCACGCCGGGCGGCACGGTGATGCCGTGCGGATCGGCGAGCATGGCATAACCCTGGTAGCTGCCCATGTCGGCGACGGCGGCGCCCAGTCCGGCACCGAGCCAGATGCCATCGCCGCGATTGCCCTCATGGCCGTTGTGCTTTGCCGTCGCGGCTTCGGGCATGTGCTGGCTGACCATGGCGTGATTGGCGGCAAAGCCGCCGCTGGCAAGGACCAGCGCGCCGCAACCAATCGCTTCGCGGGCGCTATCGGGGCGTTCGACGATAACGCCGTCGATGCGCCCCGGTGTCGTGCTGACGATATCGACCAGCCGTGCTCCGAACAGCACATCGACGCCGTGATCGGCAAGTTTCTGGTGCAGCAACTGTACCATGTCGGCGCCGCCATGCGCCGGCCAGCCGTGCATGCGCTGCCGGCTATGGCCATAGGCGGCGCGAAAGCCGGTATCGAGTTCGAAGGGATAGCCGATCTCGCGGGTCAGCCAGTCGAGCGTCGGCCCCGAATGATCGGCGATCGCGCGGGCGATGACCGGGTCGGTCTGGCCCTTGGTCTTGGCGATGATGTCGGCATAGAGGATATCGGCGCTGTCCTCGATGCCGAGCGCCGCCTGTTGCACCGTGCCAGCGGCGCACATCAGCCCCTGCGACATGGCGGTGGTGCCGGCGGGGTGCGCATCCTGTTCGATGAGCAGCACCTCGGCGCCCGCCGTGCGCGCGGCAAGTGCCGCCACCGCGCCGCAGGCGCCGCCGCCGATGACGAGGACCGGGATGGTGAATTCGAAGTGGGTCATGCTGTTAGCATCACGCTTTTGTAAGCCGAATCAAGCTGCGCGTCAGAAGCGTTCGAGCAGGCTGCCCTTGCCCCAGACCGCATCATCGATGCCAATGGCGCGCAGGGCATGCCACCAGGTCGCGGCGTTGATCGAGATGACTGGTTTGCCAAGGACTTTTTCGGCCGCCGCCGACAGGTCGAGCATCGACAGGTTGGTGCCGACCTGGACGATGGCATCGACATCGGGGCCATCGAGTTCGGCCAGGACCTGACGCAGCCGTTCATCCGGCACCTCGGCGATCGCAACCGGCGAGGCGCATTGCAGGCATTGGTCGCGCACAACGGTGAAGCCCGATTCTTCGAAGAAATTGCGCACCTCGGCATTGGCGTTGGGGAAATAAGGCGACAGGAAGGAAATGCGCTTTGCCCCGAAGCGTTTCAGAGCTTCGGCAGTGGCGATGGCGCCGGTGGAAACCCCAAGTCCCGACAGCGCCGCGATTCGGGCGCGAAAGGCTTCGGCACCGGCGATGCCGCCATAAAAGGTGATCGCCGACATGCCCATGACGATATAATCGGGCTGGCAGGTCAGCACCGATTTTACGGCTTCATCGACGCTGGCGGTGATCGCGTCGGTCAAGGCCTTGAAACTGGCATTGTCGCCAACGGCCAGATTCTCGACGAATATGCGCGCATAATGGGCGGTGACGCCCGGCAGGCGGAGGTCGTCCATGTCGGGCTGGACGATGGTGTTGGTCGAAGGTCCGAGCACCGCCATCTTGGCGCGCCAGCCGCGGGAGTCCTTGTTTGTTGCGTTTGTTGCGGCGCCGGCCCGCGCGCGCGGCCGGTTAACCGAGGCATTGTCCTGCACGGGCGGCCGGGCGGGGGCGCGGTCGGGCGCCATGGGCGTGTCGCTCATTGGATCGCCGCCGCGTCATCAAGGCTTTTGAACATCGCCTGAGTGTAAAGATATTGGCGGCGCTTGTCTGGATCGCCGTTGAGCGCGCGCATGTTGGCAAAGGTTTCGGCGCGGGCGACAGGGTCGTTGATCTCGATAAGTTTTTTGTTGGCGATGGTCTGCGCCTGAATAAAATTATGCATCACTGTGCGGCGTTGCCGGTCGAACCGCGCCAGCAACGGCGCGGCCTCGACGCCATCGA
>JBMOFG010000152.1:0-5384 GCA_049314415.1 Polymorphobacter sp. | reverse complement strand
CACTGGCCTGCTTTTACTCCGCCCGAATGGCCTGGAATCAGACCGGCGTTGACACTTCGCCGAGCAGCGTGACAAGCTGCGTCACGCCCAACGGCGCGATTTCAGATGGCTTTATGACACAGCAGTTGCCAAAGGCGATTGCGGCAGCGATCTTCATCGACGCCAGCGCCAACGGCGCATTCCAGGGCGAGATGAGCGCCGCGACACCCACCGCCTCGCGGCGCACCAACGTCAGATACTGGGGATGTTGTTCATGCAGGCGGCCTTCGCTTTGGCTGATATAGTCCGCGAAGAAACGGAAATTCGTCGCTGTACGCGCTATCTGCCGACCAGCGATCTGGTCGAGCGGAATACCCGTGTTGAGGCATTCGAGATCGGCGAGCCTTTCGGCATTTGCTTCGATGATATCGGCGCAGGCGCGCAGGCTGGCCTGGCGGGCATCGACGCCCAATGTTCGCCAGCAGCTGCCTTCATAAGCGGCGCGCGCCTGTGTGACGGCTGCATCGACCAGCGCAGCATCGGCGATACCGATTTCGGCAGCCGGCTGTCCGGTCGCCGGGTCGAGCACCGCCAGCGGCGTCTCACCCATATGTGCAACGCCGCCGATGATTGCTGCAGGGAATGTGTGCATGATCGAATCTGTCCCTTGCCTGAGTCATCCTGTTATAATAACGTTATGATGATTTTGAGGATGAATGCCAGTGGTCAATAGCGTCCGTCGCCTCATCATCGGCATAACCGGTGCATCGGGAGCCGCCTATGGCGTGCGCTTGCTCGAGGTTCTGGGCGATCTTGGCGTCGAAACCCATCTGGTGATTTCCAAGGCTGGGGCGTTGTCGATCGAGCAGGAACTCGGCCTTGGTATTGACCAGGTTCGTACCAAGGCCGCGGTGGTCTATCCGGCGGGTGATATTGGCGCGCGCATCGCGAGTGGCTCGTTTCGCACCGACGGCATGATTATCGCCCCGTGCACGGTTCGCACCATGAGCGAGATCGCCTGCGGCACAACCGACGGTCTGATTTCGCGTGCTGCCGATGTGGTCTTGAAGGAACGTCGCCGTCTGGTTCTGCTGGTGCGCGAAACACCGCTGCACCTGGGCCATTTGCGCACCATGACACATCTGGCCGAAATCGGTGCAATCATCATGCCACCAGTCCCGGCATTTTACACCCACCCTCAAACGCTTGGTCACCTGATCGATCACACCGTGGCGCGTGCGCTCGACCTGTTTGGCATCGAAACCGATCTGGCACCGCGCTGGGACGGCATGCAAGGCACCGTGAAACGCGTGCCGCAATGACCGGCATCGTGCGCACCATCGGACGTCGTGCCGGCGAATTGGCCCTGATGCTGGTCAGCCTGTCGATCTTGCTGTTCCTGTTGCTGCGCGCCACGGGTGATCCGGCGACAGCCATTGCCGGCGCCGATGCCGATGCCGAAACACTGGCTGCGGTGCGTTCTGCCTATGGTTTTGACCGGCCATTGCTCGAACAGCTTGGCCTTACCCTGCTCAGGCTGGTACGGCTTGATTTCGGTCAGTCGCTGGCCAGTCAGCAGCCGGCGCTTGATGCCGTCCTAACCGCCATCCCGGCAACGTTGCTGCTCGCTGGCTTGGCTATGCTGCTGACCATTGCCATTGCGCTGCCACTGGGGGCGTGGATCGGCCATTCGCCTGACCGTTCGCCACAGCGCGCTGCGTCGCTTCTGGTCTATATCCTGCAAGGCACGCCGGGGTTTGCGGTTGCACTCGTTCTGGTCCAGATTTTTGCGGTCAGCCTGGCCTTGCTGCCGGCGATCGGCTTTGCCGGGCCGGCAAGCTGGATCCTGCCTGCCGTGTCTCTCGGCACCTTCCTTGCACCCAAGCTGACCCGCGTCGTGGCGGCCAATGTCGCTGTGGCCACGGGCGAGGATTATGTCCGTGCGGCGCGCGCCGGCGGAGCCACCGAACGCGAGGTGCTTTGGCGCCATGTCCTGCCCAATGCCCTGTTGGGCGCCGTCGCCCTGATCGGATCGCAATTTGCCTTCCTGATTGGCGGGGTCGTTGTCATCGAAACGATTTTCGCCTGGCCTGGCCTTGGCCGTCTGCTGGTGCAATCGACCCTCAATCTCGACTTTCCGGTGGTGCAGGCAGCGGCAATCACCGTTGCGATCCTGGTTTATGCCGTCAACACCCTCACTGATCTGGTTTTCATCCTCTTGGATCCACGTTTGCGTCGTCCGGTGGTGGCATGAAGCCGGCTGAAATACTCCTGGTCGCCTTAGTTGTCGTGGGCATTGGCGGGGCGTTGCTGGCCGCCCCGTCGCTCGCCGAGCGCGCGCAAGTGATCAGCCTCGATATGCGCCTGTCGCCACCCGGCGAAGCGGCCATGCTCGGCACCGATCAACTTGGTCGTGATATTGCGGCACGGGTGATTGCGGGGGCACCATGGTCGCTTGCCGTCGCCGGCGGTGCCACCTTGATTGCACTGTTGCTGGGCACCATTGCCGGGCTGGCAGCGGCAGAAGGCGAAGGATGGCCGCGGCGGATCATCCTGCAACTGGTCACGCTGGTGCTGTCGTTTCCTGGCCTCGTCGCTGCTGTCGCTGCTGTTGCAGTCCTTGGTCAGAGCAGCCTTTCGGTCTTGCTTGTGCTGGGATTGCTGACATGGACGCTGTTTGCGCGAGTGATCTATGCCGAAGCTGCCAGTGTCAGATCGCGCGATTATGTGACGGCGGCCCGCCTGGGCGGTGTCGGCCAGGTGCGGCTGATGCTCCGTCATGTTGTGCCAGCGATCGCCCCCAGCCTGATAGCCATGACCGTTTTTCACTTTGCCGACATGCTGGTCGCCGCCAGCGCGCTGTCTTTTCTGGGGGTCGGGGCGCCGCTGGGGGCGCCAGCCTGGGGCGCCATGCTCGCCGAAAGCCGCCCCTATATCTATCAGGCGCCGTGGATGCTCCTGGTCCCGGTCAGCGCGCTGGCCGGGACAGTGCTGCTGCTCAACTTGCTGGGCGATGTCGTGGCGCGCCGTTTCGGCCTCGCCGGGCGGCCGACGTGATGGGCCTGATGATCGACAGCTTGCGGGTCGATGCCGGGGGCCATTCGCTGGTCAGTGACGTGACACTTGCGGTCGAACGCGGTCATGTCCTTGGACTTGTCGGCGAATCCGGATCAGGAAAATCGATCACGATGATGAGCGTGCCGCGACTGTTGCCGCGGGGCTGCGCGATAACTGCCGGTACCATCCGGCTGGATGGCGACGACATCCTGTCATTGCCGGATGGCGCTTTGCCGGCAATGCGCGGCGCGCGAATTGGCGTTGTCTTCCAGGATCCGTTTACCAGCCTCAATCCGGTGCGCCGCATCGGCGACCTGTTGAGCGAAGTCATTGTTCGCCACCAAAGGATCGGCAGCGGCGACGCTCGCGAACTGGCAACGGCCATGCTCGACAGCCTGGGCCTGCCCGAACCGGCCCGGAAACTGCGTTGTTATCCGCACGAAATGTCGGGGGGGCAGCGCCAGCGGGTTGCCATTGCGCTTGCTCTGGTGAACCGGCCGGGCCTTGTCATCGCCGATGAACCTACAACCGCGCTCGACCCGACAGTGCAGCTCCGCATCCTTGAATTGCTGCGCGAACAGACCCGGACGGCAGCAGCCATTCTCGTGACCCACGATCTCGGCGCCGCAGCCTATCTGTGCGATCAGATCGCGGTCATGTACGCCGGCCGCATCGTTGAACAGGCAAGCACAGCCGAATTGGTGCAACGACCGCGCCATCCCTATACCTCGGCGCTGCTGGCGGCGGTCCCGCGGCTGACAGTCGGTGTGCGCCCGAAAGCGATTGCCGGGCAGCCGCCGGCCCCCGGCGAACGCCCCGAAGGCTGCGCTTTTGCGATGCGCTGCCCGGTCGCCGGCCCGGAATGTCGCACGCAACCAAGACTATCGGGTATTGGCCATAGTGTTGCCTGCCACAGGCCGCTGGCATGATAACTTCACAAGCTGCCCAGCCGCTTTTGCAAGTCGATGCCGTCGGCGTGCGCTATGGTCCGGTGCAGGCGCTGACCGATCTGTCTTTTTCTGTAGCGGCCGGCGAGATTGTCGCGCTGATCGGTGAATCGGGTTCGGGAAAGACGACCGCTGCGCGCGCCATCATGGGGCTGGTGCCAGTAACCCACGGTCGCATCATGCTTGACCAAAACGATATCACCCACGCGCGTGGCGCACAGCGCCGGGCGGTATGGGCGCAGATGCAGATGGTGTTCCAGGACCCGTCGGCATCACTCAGCCCGCGGCTCGATGCTGCCGAGATCATCGCCGAGCCTTTGCTGGCGCATGGACACAGCGCCGCCAACGCCCGGCAGCGCGCTGCCGAGCTGCTCGATCTGGTCGGATTGCCGGCCTCGACGCTCGATTGCCGCGCCACGGCGCTTTCGGGCGGGCAACGTCAACGCCTGGCGATTGCCCGAGCGCTGGCGCTCAAGCCAAGATTGGTGGTGGCCGATGAACCGATGTCGGCACTCGATGTTTCGGTGAAGGCGCAGATCGCTGCACTTTTTCTCGAACTGCGTGCCACCACCGGCACCAGCTTTCTGATCATCGCGCATGATCTGGCGCTGATGGCACAGGTCGCCGATCGTGCCGCGGTGCTGCAATCCGGCCGACTGGTCGAAATTGGGCCGATCGCCACCATGCTGGCAAGTCCCGCGCAGCCCTATACCGCGATGCTGCGCGATGCCTGTCTTGATCCGTTTCTGCTGGTGGCAGGCAAGCAATGACGCGATTTTCATCCCTTGCGCTAATTCTGCCGGCGATGGTCTTGTTGCTGCTCACGGCCTGCGATCAGGCAGCGCGCGACCCGGCAACCTTGCGCGCCGGCATCCCGTCGCTGCCGCCGTCATGGGGCGACCCCTATCGCGCCGAAGGCACACCGTCTTCCTATACCTGGGCGCCGTTATTCGATGGCTTGACCGCGCTGGACGCGAATGGCGCAATCGTGCCGGCGCTGGCGACGCGCTGGCATTCGCCCGATGGCCGGCGCTGGACTTTCGAACTGCGCCGCGACGTGCGGTTTGCCAATGGCGCGCGCTTTGATGCCGCTGCCGCCAAGGCAAGTTTCGACTGGTTGCTGTCGCCGGCCGGCAAGGCGACCGTCATCGGTGGCCGGCTGCGCGATGTTGCTGCGGTTCTGGCGCCGGCCCCCGATAAGCTGGTGGTGGTCCTGAAGAGGCCCGATGCGATTTTCCCCAAACGCCTTCCTTCGGTGGCAATCGTCGAGCCCGGCACCTGGCAGCGGCTGGGGCCGGCAGGTTTTGCCAAGGCACCGGTCGGCACCGGCCCCTATCGGCTCGACCAGTTTGATGACAGACGCAGGCGCGCCGTATTGGTGGCGCACCAGGGCGGCAGCCG
>JBMOFG010000151.1:0-5394 GCA_049314415.1 Polymorphobacter sp. | reverse complement strand
AGCGCGCCCGCGTTACCGAAATCGCTTTGTCGGTACCCGGCGTAGAGGATGTCCATGACCTGCGAACCCATTCAAGCGGCGTGGCCGATTTTATCCAGTTCCACATTTGGCTTGCGCCCGAAATGACCGTGCAGGACGCACATGACGTCGTCGACATGATCGAAGAACGCTTGCAGCATGAGTTCTCCGGGGCCGAATTCTTCATCCATATCGATCCGCGCGGCCATCGCGACCCCGTGCCTGCCTGAAAGCGTTTTGATATGCGTCTGCCCTTTGTTCAGATCGACGCCTTTGCCGATGGCCCCTTCACCGGCAATCCGGCGGCCGTGATGGCGTTGCCGGCGTGGTTGCCCGACGCGGTGCTGCAAGCGATCGCGCAGGAAAACAACCTGGCCGAAACCGCCTTCATCGTCCCCTGTGCCGACCCGGAGACAGCAGACTTCGATCTGCGCTGGTTCACACCGGGCGTCGAAGTGGCGCTTTGTGGTCATGCGACCCTGGCCAGCGGTCATCTCGTGCTCGGCTCGGTCCCGGCTATGCAGCAGGTCCGCTTTTCGACCATGCGTGCCGGGGTGTTGACGGTCGAGCGCAGCGGCGATGGCTATCGCATGGGCCTGCCGAGCTGGCCGGCGGAAGATGCCGTCACCGGTTCGGATATTGATGCCATTGCCGCCGCGCTTGGCGATACACCGCGCGAAGTCTGGGGTCGCAGCGATGATTATCGCGTCGCCGTTTTCGACAGCGCTGCCGCCGTCCGCGCGCTCACCCCCGATTATCGCGCCATCATTTCCCTGCAAACGGGCCGCGACCTGATGCTCGTCGCCACCGCGCCGGGCATGGGCGATGCCAGCGGCGCCGATGTCGTCAGCCGGGTGTTCGTCCCCGAAGCCGGGGTCGATGAAGACAGTGTCACCGGATCGGCGCACGCCATCATCGCGGCCTATTGGACCGGTCGCCTGGGCCGCGACAGCTTCACCGCCTATCAGGCAAGCAAGCGCGGCGGCCATGTCGGCGTGACGCTCGCCGGTGACCGCGCCCTCCTGACCGGCAAGGCGCGGACGGTCATCGAAGGCGAGTTCATCCTCGCCTGATAGTCAAAATCTGACGCTTGGTGCCCATGGTGGTTATGGCAGCTACCGCCCAATTGCGGACGTCTGCGAGATGGTGCAGCATCGCTGCAAGGTGCCGGTCGTGATACCAGTGCAAGATGGGGAATGGGAAAGCGATAGCTGATGGTGAAAGGGCAGATAGCGTCGATCCTCGCCTTTGCCACGCTGAGCGTCGTTACAGCATATGCTGGGCCATTCGACATGCCCGACCCTCAGATATTCGCTCGCGCCGAAGATCAGGAGCGTGCGCGACTTATTTCTAAGCCGTGCGCTGAGACGGATGTTGGACACGGATGCTATCGATACGATGGTAGAGCACTACGTGAGTCACCATGTCTTTATCACATCGACACGCGCACGATCCGATCGTTGCCAACAGATCAGTGCTTCAAAATGGATACGTCGCGCCGCTATCGAGGCGTGTGGGTCGATGAGTTTGAGGGGCAGAGGTTTATCCCCGAAGGCACCACCGTCCCCACATGGCCGCGCACTAATCCGTCATCACCCGGTTGGAGAGAGCAAGCCGAGCAAGCCCGGCTTGCAAGCATCTGGCTTGATTCCAGCAACATCAAGATGGATGGAAAGTTCCGTCAACGCGGAGCGAGACGGTTCATCGAGTTTGAAGGCCGGAAGACGACGTATCCCGGTGCCTACGGCCACTTCGGAATGTCGGGCCAGGAAATCATCGTAGATCGCGTCATCTCAATGCGGGAGTGTCCCGCGGAGGACATTTGCAAGTGAAAGCTGACAGACCGCTTCCCACCAATTCCCGTCATTCGCAGACCCATCGAGACGGGTACCAAATGTCAGACTTTGACCACTAACGTCGGTTGCAGTTTGGCAGCAGCGACTCTCTCCCACCTGCGCGAGCAGCACGCTTCGCCACCAATATGATTGACGCTGGACATTTATCACCAAATAGGTTACTAAAGGGCGAGTTTTGCTCTTTGACATCGAGAGAACCCACCGCATCTGCGACAAGATATATCTTGGTCGCCACAAACAGCGTTCGGCGTTACCTTCGTGACTTTCTTAACATCCGGTAATCCTTGCACGGCGACTAACGGCAGCCGGACGCGATCGCATCTGACGCGCAGCAACCCCCTCATCCCGAGCGGATCAGGTGTTTCAACCTAACGGCAATCACCTCCGGGTCGTGACAATCCTGGCCCCCTCCCCTACATCGCGCTGATGACGGCGCGATCGTTCCTGAAGATGCACGGCCTTGGCAATGATTTCATTGTCTTCGATGCGCGTGACACGCCGCTGGCGATGACCCCGGCGCTGGCGCGCGCGCTGGCCGATCGCCACACCGGCATCGGCTGTGACCAGTTGATCATCATTGGCCCGGGCCGCAGCGCCGATGCCGTGACCGCCGCTTTCTGGAACCATGACGGCAGCGAATCCGCCGCCTGTGGCAATGGCAGCCGCGCCGTCGCGGCGCTGGTCGGCGGGTCGGTCACCATCGAAACCGCTGGCGGCACCCTCAACGCCGAAGCGGCTGCCGATGGCGCGACCGTCGACATGGGGGGGCCGCGCTTCGATTGGGAAGCGATCCCGCTCGCCTATCCGATGGACACGCGCACCCTGCCCTTGGCCTGGGATGAATTGACCGAACCCGGCGCCGCCAATGTCGGCAATCCGCATATCGTGTTTTTCGTTGCCGACCCCTACACCGTGCCGCTCGAAACGCTGGGACCGCGTATCGAAACCGACCCGGTGTTTCCCGATCGCGTCAATGTCGGCGTCGCATCCTTGCCGGCGCGTGATCGCATGATATTACGCGTCTGGGAACGCGGCGCCGGGCTGACCCGCGCCTGCGGCACCGGGGCCGTTGCCGCCGTCGCCGTCGCCCAGCGCCGTGGGCTTGCCGACGCGCGGGTAACGGTCTCCCTGCCCGGCGGCGATCTTGTCATCACCCGCGCCAACAATGGCCATCTGCTGATGGCTGGCCCTGCCACCCTCGCCTTTACCGGCAGCATCGATCTGGAGCGTTTCGCATGAGCTGGTTCGACCGGCTGAAGACGGGCCTGACCCGTTCGACCGCGCGGCTGGGTGACAGCCTCGCCGGGCTCGCCACCGGCACCATGCCGCTCGATGCAGAACGGCTCGACGCGATCGAGGAAGCGCTCATCGCCGCCGATCTCGGCCCCGCCGTCGCCGGTCGCATCCGGGCGCGGCTGGCCGATGCCAAATTCGCCAAGGGCATCGACGAGGCCGGCCTGAAAGCCGCCGTCGCTGCCGAAGTCACCACCGTGCTGGCGCCGGTTGCCAAGCCGCTCGCCGTCACGGCCTTTCCGCGACCGCATGTCATCCTGGTTGTCGGGGTCAATGGCTCGGGCAAAACGACGACGATCGCCAAGCTGGCGCGGCGCTTCACCGAACAGGATTACACGGTGATGCTCGCCGCCGGCGACACCTTCCGCGCCGCTGCCATCGCGCAGTTGAAGATCTGGGCGGAACGCATCGGCGTGCCGGTCGTGTCGGGCGAACAGGGTGCCGATGCCCCGGGATTGGCCTATGAAGCGCTCAAACAAGCGCGTGAGGCGGGCACCGATGTGCTGATCATCGACACCGCCGGTCGCCTGCAGAACAAGGCGGGGTTGATGGACGAACTCGCCAAGATGCGCCGCGTGCTGCAGAAACTCAGCCCGGCGGCGCCGCACGACACCATCCTCGTCCTCGACGCGACCACCGGCCAGAATGCCCTCAACCAGATCGAGGTTTTCGGCGATGTTGCAAAGATCACCGGGCTGGTGATGACCAAGCTCGACGGTTCGGCGCGCGGCGGTGTGCTGGTGGCAGCAGCGGAAAAATTCCGGCTGCCGATCCATGCGGTCGGCGTCGGCGAAGGGATGGACGATTTGCGGCCCTTCGCGGCGGACGATTTCGGCCGGGCGCTGGTCGGGGAATAACGGCGGCGCTACCCTGATTATCAGGTCGCGCTCGCCCGCCAAACCGCGCACTATGCCGGCGCCTCACAAGGAACGCCGCCCATGGATTTCGACCTGCCGCCCGAACTGACCGCCTATCTCGCCGAACTCGATGCGTTCATCGAAGCCGAGATCAAGCCGATCGAGAACCGCGACGACAATATCCGCTTCTTCGATCACCGCCGCGAACATGCCCGCACCGATTGGGACAATGGCGGCCTGCCGCGGGTCGAATGGGAAGATCTGCTCGCCGAAGCGCGCAGCGTTGCCGACAAGGCCGGCCACTATCGCTTCGCCTGGCCGGAAAGCATGGGCGGTAAGGGCGGCAGCAACCTCGCCATGGGCGTTATCCGCGAACATCTGGCGGCGCGCGGCTTGGGCCTGCACAATGACCTTCAGAACGAACATTCGATCGTCGGCAACAACCCCTTCATTCTGTTGTTCAAGGAATTCGCCACGCCCGAACAATATGCCCGCGATGGCGAGGCGGTGATGTCGGGCGCCATGCGGACCGTCTTTGGCCTGACCGAGCCCAACCATGGCAGCGACGCGACCTTCATGGAAACCGTCGCCGTGCCCGAAACCCGCGATGGTATTGAAGGCTGGCTGATCAATGGCGAAAAAATGTGGTCGACGGGCATGCATGTCGCCACCCATGCGATGGTTTTTGCTCGTACGTCGGGCAACGACGGCGATGCCGCTGGTATTACCTGCTTCATCGTGCCGGCGCACGCACCCGGCGTTAAAGTTGAGGAATACCTGTGGACCTTCAACATGCCGACCGACCATCCCCGGGTAAGTTTCACCAATGTATGGGTGCCGCATGACAGCTATTGGGGACAGATCGACCGCGGGCTGGGCATCGGGCAAAGTTTTGTCCACCAGAACCGTATCCGTCAGGCGGCGTCATCGCTCGGCGCTGCGCATTTCTGCATTGAAGAATCGGTGCGCTATGCCCGCACACGCAAACCCTTCGGCAAGCCGCTGTCGGATAACCAGGCGATCCAGTGGCCGCTTGTCGAACTTGCCACACAGGTCGAAATGCTGCGCCTGCTGATACGCAAGACGGCGTGGCAGATGGACAGAATGGAGCACAAAGCCATCGAGCGTGAGCTGTCGGACAAGGTTTCAATGTGCAACTATTGGGCCAACAGGCTGGTTTGCGAAGCCGCCGACCGGGCGATGCAGGTGCATGGCGGGATCGGCTACTCGCGCCACAAGCCCTTCGAACATATTTATCGCCACCACCGCCGCTATCGGATCACCGAAGGCGCCGAGGAAATCCAGATCCGCAAGGTGGCGGCGTTCCTGTTCGGCTATATGGGGCCACGGCGGGCGGCGTTCCGGGTGCA